>CALLYN010000170.1 GCA_937858455.1 uncultured Kouleothrix sp. | reverse complement strand
ACGACGCGACGACCGCGCGTCGCACGCCCGCATCGCGGCAGGCATCGAGGACGGTCTTCGTCCCGTGGACGTGCACACGTTGCAGCTCTTCGGCGTCCTCCGCGCGCCTTGAGACCTTGCCCGCACAGTGAAACACGCCCGAGCATCCCCGGGCCGCTCGCGCGACGCTCGCTCGAGCAGGAACGACGGCACGGTGCGCCGGAACGCGCGCACCTGGTAGGACTGGTGGTAGTGGATCGCGAGGCGGTCGCGCGGCGGCGTTTCAATCAGCGACATATCGCGCACGCCGATCAACGACATATTCAAGGTGCGCGGAATCGGCGTGGCGCTCATCGTCAACACGTCCACGCGCTTGCGCATGGTTTTCAGCCGCTCTTTATGCGCAACGCCGAAGCGCTGCTCTTCGTCCACTATGACCAAGCCCAAATCTTTGAAGACCAAATCGCGCGACAAAATTCTGTGCGTGCCGACGACCACATCCACCTTGCCGGCTTCGATGGCGGCGACGGTTTCTTTTTGCTCTTTCTGCGAACGGAAGCGCGAAAGCAATTCAATCCGCGCAGGGAATGCCGCAAAGCGCGAACGGAAAGTTTGAAAGTGTTGGTAGGCCAAAACCGTCGTCGGCGTCAGCACGGCGACTTGCTTGCCTTCCATCACAGCTTTGAACGCGGCGCGCATCGCCACCGGCGAGACGGCGCTGGTCGGCCAGGCCGACCTCGCGGCGATCGAGTGGATCCGCGCCAACACACCGCCCGACGCGCGCTTTCTAGTGAATAGCTTCCCGGCCTACGGCGGAACGCTCGCGGCCGGCACCGACGCGGGCTGGTGGCTGCCGCTGCTGGCCGGCCGCTGGGCGAGCCTGCCGCCGCTGACGTACGGCAGTGAGCAGGGCGAGCGCGTAAACTACCAGAAGCACCTGAACGACTTCGTCGCCGCGCTGCGCGGCCGGCCGCTGAGCGACCCGCGCCCGGTGCGCGTCGACCTGACGCGCAAGGCCGCCTTGGGCGCGCTGCGCAGCGCTGGCGTCACGTACATCTACAACGGCGCGCACCCGTTCCCGGCCACGGTCGATCGCTTCGACTCGGCCATCCTGCGCACCAGCCCACTATTCACCCTGGTGTACGAGGCCGGCGGGGTCGAGATCTTTCGAGTGAATACGAGCGCCTCATGAAATTCGTCGTTATTGGCCCAACCTACCCGTTTCGCGGCGGGATCTCGCACTACACCACGCTGCTGGTGCGCCGGCTGCGCGAGCGCCACGACGTGCGCTTTTTCTCGTACCGCCGCCAGTACCCCAAGCTGCTGTTCCCCGGCAATGTCGGCGCCGACCCGAGCGAGTCGACGCTGTACGAGCAGTGCGAGCGCACCGTCGATACGCTTAACCCGCTCACCTGGCTGGCCACGGCGCGGCGCGTGGTGGCCGAGCGCCCGGACATCCTGCTGCTGCAGTGGTGGACGCCCTTCTGGATCCCGCTGCTCTTGATCGTCTCGCGCGCCGCGCGCCGCGCCGGCATCCCGATCCTGTACATCTCGCACCAGTTTATCGAGCCCGACAGCTCGCTGATCGAGTGGTTCTTCGCCCGGCTCACGCTGCGCCTGGCCGATGGCCTGATCGTGATGACCGAAGAGGAGTTCGGCATGGCCCGGCGGGTGCTGCCCGGCAAGCCCATCCGCGCCGGCCACCACCCGATCTACGAGGGCTTCCCGCGCCACGAGCTGCCGCGCGCCGAGGCGCGCCGCCGGCTTGGGCTGCCGGCCGAAGCGCCGCTGCTGCTGATGTTCGGCTTCGTGCGGCGCTACAAAGGGCTGCGCTACCTGCTCGACGCGCTGGGCTCGCTGCCCCAGCCGCCACACGTGCTGGTGGCAGGCGAGTTCTGGGAAGACGAGCAGCCCTACCGCGAGCAGATCCGCCGCCTGGGGCTCGAAGATCGCGTCACGCTGCACAACCGCTATATTCACAACGAAGATATCGAGCCGTACTTCGCCGCCGCCGACGCGCTGGTGCTGCCTTACCTCAGCGGCAGCCAGAGCGGTGTCGGCATGATCGCGATCCATCACGGCCTGCCAGTGATCGCTACCGCCGTTGGCGGCCTGGCCGAAACCATCACCGACGGCGAGACCGGCATGATTGTGCCGCCTGGCGACAGCGCGGCGCTCGCCCGCGCGATCGAGCGCTTCTTCGCCGAGCAGCTGGGCGACACCTTTCGCGCCGGCATGGCCCACGCGCGCGAGCGGCTATCGTGGGCCGCGCTGATACGCATTATCGAGGAGCTAAGCCATGAACTTGCCGCAGCCGGCGCGGGCGAGCGCGCCGACGGCCGCGCTGCCGACGATCGGCATCTCGGCCGTCGTACCAGTATTTAACGAGGCCGAGACGATCGAGGAGATCGTGCGCCGCCTCGAGCACGTGCCCGTCATCCGCCAGATTGTCGTCGTCGACGATTGCTCGCGCGACGGCACCCAGGAGATCGTGCGCCGGCTGGTGTCCGAGCGCCGCGTGGTGGCCGCCTTCCACGATCGCAACCGTGGCAAAGGCGCCGCGCTGCGCAGCGGCCTGCCGCTGGTGCAGGAAGAGTACCTCGCCATCCAGGACGCCGACCTCGAGTACGACCCGCGCGACTTCATTGCGATGGCCGAGCTGATCGAGCGCTACGACGCACAGGTGATCTACGGATCGCGCTTCCTCGGCGCCGGCCGCAGCGGCATGCTCTGGACGCACTACCTGGGCAACCGCGGCCTCACGCTGCTGTTTAACTTCATGTTTGGGCGCTGGATCACCGACATGGAGACGTGCTACAAGCTGTTCCGCACGAGCCTGCTGCGCCAGATCGGCATCGACAACGACCGTTTCGACGTCGACCCCGAGCTGACCGCAAAGGTGGTGCGCGCCGGCCACAAAATCTACGAGAGCCCGGTGTCGTATGTCGGCCGGCCGTACATCGCTGGCAAGAAGATCAAGCCGCGCGACGCCTTCACCGCCGTCGAGACGCTGTGGCACTACCGCCGCTGGCGCCCGCAGCCCGTCGCCGAGCCCGAGCCTGTGGGCGCGGCGCGCGGCTAGGTCGCGCGAGCCAAAGCCGCCGCACAAGCCGGCGAATATAAATAGGACTTACGCGGTTGGCGCGCTCAGCCTTCGGCAGAGCGGTACTATCCTCGTGTATTGCGTGCGGTTGTTCCACGCTCTGCGCCGAACAACCGCATACAGAAGATGAAGATAGAGAAGTACCACGCTGCCGCAGGCAGAATCGACGAACGACGCGAGCCACCACATAGCTCGTGTACTATAAAGTGAACAGACAATGACACAGCTCCTGCCGATCACACCCCACTTTGCCGCCTACTACCGCTCGCTGCTGATCGCCGATCAGCTGGGCCTGCCCGCCCGCGCCGCGCGCGTGCTCGACGTCGGCTGCGACGACGGCTACATCATGAGCCGGGTCGACGCGCCGCTGCGCCTCGGCGTCGATGTAAACCCGCGCCTGCGCCCCTCCGACGCAGTGGCGGTGGCGCGCGCATCGGCCACCGCGCTGCCGGCGCTCGCCGGCACTTTCGACTGCATCCTGGCCTTCGATGTGCTCGAGCACGTCGCCGACGACCGCGCCATGATGCGCGAGATGCTGCGCGTGCTCGCGCCCGAGGGCACGCTCTGGTTCACCACCCCCGCGCTCGGCTTCCGCATGTTCCCGGCCTGGCTCACGCCCTACACCAACCGCAGCTTCGGCCATGTGCGCAACGGCTACACGCCCGAGCAGCTCGGCGCGCTGCTGCCCGACGCCGAGCGCTACTCGGTTGAGTTTTTCTTCTGGAACGAGCCGGCCCTGCGCCTGCTGTTCGCGCCGCTGCACTTCCTCAACCTGGCCGCGCCATCGGCCGCCGCCGCGCTGGCGCGGCTGTGCTACCGCCTCGACAGCGCGTTCCACGAGGGCCGGCGCGGGCACCTGCTTGGCCGAGTGCGCCATCGCGCGGCCGCGAGCTAGCTCCATGCGCCTGCTGTTTCTGAGCACCTCTAGCCTCGAAGATCCCTCGCCGCGCGGGCGCTGGCTGCCGCTGGCGCGCGAGCTTGCGGCGCTCGGCCACCAGCCCGAGCTGGTGATGCTGCACCCGACCTACGGCCGACTGCCTGCCGGCCAGCGGCGCCAGGAGCGCGGGGGAGTCGTGGTATACTACGCCGGTCAGATGCACGTCTACGGCCCGGTGACGCAGCGGCGCTACTACGGCTCGGCCGCACTGCTGCGGGTGACGCTGCTGGCCACCTGGCGGCTGCTGCTGGCCGCGCTGCGCGCCCACCCCGACGCGATCCATGTCTGCAAGCCCCAGCCAATGAATGGGATGGCCGGGATGCTGGCGGCTAGGCGCCTGGGCGTGCCTCTGTACGTCGACTGCGACGACTACGAGGCCGGCGGCAATCGCTTCGGCTCGCCCTGGCAGCGCGCGCTGGTGCGCTACTGGGAAGATATGCTGCCGCGCCGCGCCGCCGCCGTCACCGTCAACACGCGCTTTCTGCAAAGCCGCTGCGCCGAGCTTGGGGTGGCCCCCGAACGCATTGTGTACGTGCCCAACGGCATCGCCGCCGCGCGCATCGGCACGCCGCCGCCACGGCAGGTGGCCGGCCTGCGCGCCGCGCTGGGCCTGGGCGACGCTCCGGTGGCGGTCTACGCCGGCACACTCAGCGAAACCAGCCACAACCTCGGCCTGCTGCTCGACGCGTTCGCGCTGGTGCACGCGCAGCTGCCGGGCGCGAAGCTGCTGCTAGTGGGCACCGGCCCCGACCACAACGCGCTGGCGGCGCGCGCGCACGACCTGGGCCTGGAGGGGCACGCGCTGTTCGTTGGCCACGCCGACTACGCCATGGTGCCGGCCTACTTCGCGCTCGCACGCTGCTCGGCCGACCCTGTGGCCGACGACGCGGTGGCGCGCGGGCGCTCGCCGCTGAAGATCGTCGAGAGCCTGGCAGCCGGCGTGCCTGTGGTTACCGGCGACGTGGGCGACCGCGCCGAGATGCTCGGCGCGCGCGGCGGCACGATCGTGGCCCCCGGCAGCGCCCGCGCACTAGCCGATGGCATGCTGGCATATCTGCGCGGCGCAGCCGCCGACAGCAATGCGGCTGGCTTCGCGCGCGAGCAGGCCGCCCACTTTCGCTGGGGTCGCCTTGCGCGCGAGTGGCTGGAGGCATACCGGTAATAGTCTTTATTGGAAATAATAATGATGGGGGTTTGAGGGCCACAGGCCCCAAACATCCTCTCTTGGTGGGGCAAAGCCCCTCCGGCTCCCCTATTTCCGATTAAGTCTCATAACAAGAGCAAAAGTCGCTTGTTGCCACAGGCACGAGCGCGCGCTATGAGCGATGGCATAAGAGCTATCACAAACAGAAATTTTGATCTCGATCATCATCCCTAACCTGCACTCCCCACTGATTGGCCAGGTCGTCGCGGCGCTCGAGCGGCAGACCGCGCGCGCCCAGGTCGGCGACATTATTGTAGTCGGGCAGGATCGCTACGGCCAGATCCCCGCGAGCGCGCGCTTTGTCGAGACGCCCACGCCGGTCTCGGCCGCCGCCGCCCGCAACCTGGGCGCGCGCCAGGCCCGCGGCGATGTGCTGCTATTCCTCGACGCCGACTGCATCGCCGCGCCCGACCTGGCCGAGCGGCTGCTGGCGCGCTTCGCCGCCGGCAGTGCCGTGGTGGGCGGCGGCATGGCGCTCGACGCCGATAGCTACTGGGTGCTGTGCGACAACCTGCTGTCGTTCGGCGAGTCGCTGGCCACCGCGCCGGCAGGCCCGCGCGCCTACCTGCCCAGCTTCTGCCTCGGCATTGCGCGCGCCGCGTTCGAGCAGGTCGCCGGCTTCGACGAGGGCTATGCCGGCGCGGCTGGCGAAGATATCGACATCTGCCTGCGGCTGCGCCAGCGCGGCCACGCGCTGTTCTTCGACCCGGCGCTGCGCGTGGTGCATCGCCCGCCGCGCAGCTCGGCGCGGGCCATGTGGCGCCACCAGCGCGCCTT
>CALLYN010000169.1 GCA_937858455.1 uncultured Kouleothrix sp. | reverse complement strand
AACGTCAAGCGCATGCTGGCCTACTCGAGCATCGGCCACGCCGGCTACATCCTCATGGGCGTGCTGGCGGCGGGCGGCGCGGCCGGCGCCAGCCGCGGCGTCGAGGGCTTCCTGTTCTACCTGCTGGCCTACTCGCTCACCAACCTTGGCGCGTTCGCGGTGCTGATCGCGCTCGAGCAGCGCGGCGAGGCCGCCTGGGATATGGGCGACTTCGCCGGGCTGTGGCACCGCCAGCCGTTCCTGGCGGTAGCCATGGCGCTGTGCATGTTCTCGCTGGCCGGCGTGCCGCCTACCGCCGGCTTCTGGGGCAAGTTCTACGTCTTCGCCGCCGCCTGGGAGGCCGGGTTGCAGTGGCTGGCGATTGTCGGCGTGATCACCTCGGCGATCGCGGCGTTCTTTTACCTGCGGATCATCGTGCAGATGTTCATGCGCGACCCAGTGCGCGATGTGCGCCCGGTGCTCGATCGCAACCTGGCGATCGGCGTGGGCCTGGCGGCGCTTGGCGTGATTGTGTTCGGCATTATCCCTACGCCGGTGATCGACCTGGTGCAAAGCTCGGTGCTGGCGCTGGGGCGCTAGCAGCCTATAGCACTAACTCCGTCTGATCGCTTGCTTGTATGCCCTGCCAGGCTTCGCCGGGCAGGGCATCATAAAAAGAAACTTCGGGGGCGGCTTCGCCACCCCCAAACCACCACTCTAAAGAGCGAAAGGGGTTCAGGACGGCTTCAACGCCCTGAACCCCTCTTTTTGCGAGAGCGAAGGCCGCCAGCCTATTTAGTACCCTTCGCGGTGTAGATCACCGTCCCGGTTCCGCCCGCCTGCGTGGCGTCGAACGCGCCAATCACCAGGCTGATGGTGCCGTGGTCGTAGGCGTTCAGAAAGATGCCGCCCTGCTGGCCTGGCATGCCCCGCGCCTCGACCCAGCCGTTCGCGCTGGTGATCTGCTGCTTGTAGAAGTCCACCACCTCTTGCAAGCTCGCGCTCGACTGGTAGACCTTCTCCTGGATGGTATCTTTCTTGATCTGGTACTGCTCAAGTACGCCCGGCACCTGGGCCTGCCAGCCCTCGATAATCTGGTTGATCTTCTGGTTGTCGCCCTTTTCTAAGGCAGTGGCCTTGGGCGGATCGGGCACTGCAACATCGGCGGTCGAGCCGCCACAGCCGGCCAGCGCCAGCCCGAGCAGTATCAGCACTACGAGCGCGCGTCGCATATCCGAGGGTTCCTTTCGTGCGTAATCCGACAAACGCCCGCTAGTGTACCACAAAACCCCGCGCGGCCCGCGCTGGTGCGAGAACAAAGGCCGGCGCGGCTTCAGCGCCGGTGGCGCATGCCTCAGGGAGCGCCAGCAGGCCATTTCGCGCCCTGAGCATGCGCGCACGGCCTGGCTTGCCGGCACGGCCTGGCTTTGATCCTCGAGCTTGGGCGCTGCCCGGCAGCCTCAGGTGGCCGCGCCAGGAGCCAGGCTAGCGCTGCGGTGCACGCGACGGCAGGCGCCGCGCCACCAACATACCGGCCAGCGCCACGCCGATCATGATCGCATCTTGCGTCAGCAGCCCGGCCTGCGAAACACCCGCGGCCGTGCTCGCGCCGCCAATAATCGCGCCGCCCAGGCCCGCGCCCAGCGCCACGCCCAGCACATTCGCCAGCTGCAGCGCCGACGACGCGCTGCCTTCCTGGCCGGGCGGCGCGGCTTCGAGCACCACCAGCGCGTTGGTCGAGAAGGCGATGCCCATGCCCAGGCCGGCGACACCCCAGGCCAGCGGCGCCAGCAGTAGCGGCGCCAGCGCCGCCTGTGTCGCGGCAATGCCGGCGCTGCCGAGCGCGATCAGCGCCAGCCCGGCCACCACCATCACGCGGCGGCTCTGGCGCGCTGCCAAGTGCGCCTGCACCCACGAGCCGGTGGTCCACGTCAGCGTCGCGGCGGTGAGCGCCAGCCCGGCCAGGCTCGC
>CALLYN010000168.1 GCA_937858455.1 uncultured Kouleothrix sp. | reverse complement strand
AGGCGCCGCGCTGCTCGAGCGCTGGCGCGACGCGCCGCCCCACGCGACGCCGCAGCACCAGCTGCCGCTGTACGGGCAGATCGCGCTGGTTGCCCAGCGCGTCGCCAGCGTGGTGCACGAGGCCAGCAACCCGCTGCAGAACGTGCGCAGCTGCCTCGATCTTTCCAGAGAAAGCGGCGATCTGGCAGGCGCCGCCGAGTACCTCGCGCTGGCGAGCAGCGAGCTCGATCGCGTTCCCGAGATCCTCGGCCGCCTGCGCGCGATCTACCGCCCGCCGCAGCTGCGCTGGGAGCCGACCGACCTGAACAAGCTGATCGTCGTGCTGCACCACCTCGTCGCCCG
This sequence comes from uncultured Kouleothrix sp., assembly GCA_937858455.1. Taxonomy (GTDB): domain Bacteria; phylum Chloroflexota; class Chloroflexia; order Chloroflexales; family Roseiflexaceae; genus Kouleothrix. The sequence goes on along the minus strand of CALLYN010000168.1, from coordinate 3,895 downwards.
CCAGCTCGCGGCGCGCGACGTCGAGATCCAGCTCGACCTTGCGCCCGACCTGCCGCCGCTGCCCGCCCAGCCCGAGCCGCTGCGCCAGGTGCTGCTGAACCTGCTGCTCAACGCGCAGCAGGCTATGCCGGCGGGCGGGCGCATTCGCATAGCCACAGCCCGCGACGCAGCCCGGCAGGCCTGCGTCATCCGCGTGGCCGACACCGGCACCGGTATCGCGCCCGAGCAGCTCGCCCGGATCTTCGAGCCCCGCGCCAGCGCCTACGCGCCGGGGCCTGGCCTGTACCTCAGCAAGCGCGTGATCGAGCAGCACCATGGCTCGATCGACGTATCGAGCACTCTGGGAATTGGTACCACTGTATTGATTTCGTTGCCCTGGCCCAAGGAGAAATACGATGAGCAAAGCAACCGTGCTGATAGTTGACGATGAGCTGCTGGTGCGCCGGCTGCTGGCCGAGATGCTCGGCCGCGCCGGCTACAACGTCGAGCTGGCGAGCAGTGGCGTCGCCGCGCTCGAGCGGCTGCACCAGCCTGGGATCGACCTGCTGCTGCTTGATCTGCGGCTTGGCGAGATCGACGGCGTGCAGGTGATGGAGAAAGCGCGCCAGATCTGGCCGCAGCTGCCGATCATCATGCTGACGGCGCATGGCTCGCTGGCCAGCGCGATCGCGGCGGTGCGCTGCGGCGCGGCCGATTACCTGCTCAAGCCGATCAACGCCGACTTGCTGCGCGAGCGGGTGGCGTCGGTGCTGAGCAACTACAGCCAGCTGCGCCAGCGCGGCCAGCTGCTCCAGTCGATGTACTCGCAGTTTCAGTCGATCCTGCACAACGAGGGCCTGCTGCACGAGGCCGGCGCGCACGACCCGGCCCACGAGGCGCGCGGCCTGGTGTATGAAGCCGGCCCGCTGCAGATCGACGTCGACCGGCATATGGTGCTGATGCACGGCCAGCCGGTCGAGGTGACGCCCAGCGAGTTCGCGATACTGCTTGAGCTGCTCAGCCAGCCCGGCGCGGTGGTGCCATGCCTGCGGCTGACGCACGCGACCCAGACGGTGGCCGACGACGAGGAAGCCGCCCGCCAGCTGATCCGCCCGCATATCGTTCGGCTGCGCCGCAAGCTCGAGCCGAACCCGCAGGAGCCGCGCCACCTGATCAGCGTGCGCGGGGTTGGCTACCGCTGGATCGCCGACCCGGTCGGGGCGGCGGTGGCGCAGTTTGTATTTGCCTGATATGCGGCGACGCGGTGGCGCCGGCGCGGAGCTGGCGCGATCGACGGCGCGACGGAGCATTGGCTATGCCCGACTTCCACGATACCCTGGCACGCCTCTACCTGCCGCTGCTGTGCAACTCGCAGAGCGAGGTGCGCCGGCAAGCCTACGCGCTGCTTGTGAGTACCTACGGCCCGCAGGCGCTGCCGGCCTTGCGCGAGCTGCTGAACGACCCCGATGCGCGCACGCGCACGCAGGTGCGCCAGAGCCTGCACGCGATCGCGGCGCTCGACGCCGATGCCGCGCCGCCGCGCGAGCGGCATATGCAGATCAGCTGCCTGGGCGGGCTGCGGGTGGCGCTGGGCGAGCGCGTGATCCAGCCGCACGATTGGATGCAGCGCGACGCCGGGCGCGCCGGCTGGCGCAAGGTTCAGGGCGTGTTCGCCTACCTCGCCGACCGGGGCTGGCGCGGCGCGAGCCGCGCCGAGCTGGGCGCGGCGGTGTGGGGCGGCGATGTCAGCCCTACCAGCCTTTCGCGCACGCTGACCGCGCTTCGCCAGATGTTGCTCGACGCCAGCGACGCGCAGTTTGTCGCTCGCGCGCTGGTTGTGACACGCGAGCAGGTGCTGCTGCTGCCCGAGTGCTACCACTCCGACGTGCAGGTGTTCGAGCATATCTTTCAGTTGGCCTGCGTCACCGAGAGCGAGCACGACCTGGCCGCCGCAGTGCCGCTGTATAGCCGCGCCGTGCAGCTGTATGCCGGCCCGTACCTGGCCGATGTCGCGCTGGACTGGGAGTGGCTGGAGCGCCGGCGCGATCATTACACGACCAGCTTCCTGATTGCCGCCGAGCGGCTGGCCGAGCACGCCTTCGGCGAGCGCCGCTACCACCAGTGCATCGCCATCTGCCGCCGCGCGCTCGACGCCGACGAGACGGCCGAGGAGATCCATGTGTGGCTGCTGCGCGCGTACGCGCGCCTGCACCAGTATTCCGACCTGACGCATACCTACCGGCGCTATGTGCAGGTGTCGACGCTCGCGCGCCAGGACGGCGACGCCGAGCACGACCAGGTCGTCCGTACCTACCACGAGCTGACCGCCAGGTGCTGATCGGTTGGCCGTTAGAGCCTGTCTGAAGCGAAATCGCTCCAAACCACCATTTTCAGACAGTTTCTCGGAATGCAAGGCATGATGACACGCTAATCATACGCAGGTGAACGCAATGTTATCGCTGCCGAAAAATGGCCGAAATAGCGCCATATACTTGTGTATGACGAGCTAAGCAGGGTAATGTTCGCGTAAATGCGCTCATAGATACAGAAATACTCTCACGAGGTGCTCCAATGGCTGAAATGAAATCGCTGCCGGAAGTATTGACGGTAGGCGAAGTCGCGACATATTTGCGCGTCAGCGAGACAACCGTGTGGCGATGGTGTAGCAACGGGCGGCTGCCGGCCTTCCGCATCGGCCGCAGCTGGCGCGTGCGCCGCAGCGACCTTGAGCTGAACATCGACCGCGCGTTTCCCGACGCCGATCTGCCGGGCTACGACGCGCTCTCGGCGCCGGGCGCGCAATAGGCGTATCGCCTGGCCCGCGCCGCACCATCCGGTCGTTACCGATGATTCAAAATACGCGCTGGGCGTTTTGCCTTCGGCAGAGCAATTCTTTTCTTTTGTGGTGCAGAGGTGTTGGCGCCGAGCGCCAACACCTCTGCACCGAAGGCTGCCGCAGGCCGAACCAGCCCGCCTCGCGGGCAACCGCGTGACCGCTATACATGAGGAACATAATGCAAATAGGTGATGTTATTCAAGGCATTGCGAGCGAGCTGAGCGGGTACGCCTACCTGATCAACAAGGCGCTCGGCGTCCCTGGCCTATTTGGCCAGGCGCTGCTTGGCCAGCGCACCGACACTGCCGAGGAAGTGGTGCTGAAAACCATGCGCGCCGACCGCTCGGCCGACGACCGCGAGCGCTTTTTCGAAGAAGGCCGTACTCTCACGCGCGTGGCCGCCGCCGAAGACCAGGCCGGCAGGCACTACGCCGTGCGGCTGCTCGATCAAAGCGCGCCCGAGGCGCCCGAGATCTTTCTGGTGCTCGAGCGCGCCACTGGCCAGAACGTGCTCGAAGACCTGGTCGACCCGGTCGTCGATTGGCAGAGCGCGCCGCTGGGCGAAGCCCTGGCGCTCGATATCGCCTGGCACTTCGCGCAGGCGCTGCGGCTCGCCCACCAGGCCGGCGTCTGCTACGACGATATGAAGCTCGACAACCTGTTCTGGAACCCGGCCCAGCCCGACGACCCGCTGCGCGTGATCGACTGGAATGTCACCAGCAGCGTGGCTGCGCGCGGCGGCGTGGCCGGCGACTGGGCGCGCTTTGGCGCGCGGCTGTACGAGCTGCGCACCGGCCAGCGCATTGGCGTGAGCTACGACGGCACCGTGCTGGGCGCCGGGCCGGGCGGGCCGATCTGGCAGGCGCTGCCCGAGGGCCTGCGCGACCTGATCGAGCAGGCGCTGGCCATGCGCTACACCGACGACGACGCGCTGCTGCGCGATCTCAGGCGCGAGCGCGAGCAGGCCGGCGCTGCCTGGCCCGAGCTGCTCGAGCGCGCCACAATCGCCGACGGCTCGGGCCAGGCGATCGAGGTGCTGGCGCCGGCCCACCTGCAGGGTCTGCAGGGCGATGGTGGTTT
>CALLYN010000167.1 GCA_937858455.1 uncultured Kouleothrix sp. | reverse complement strand
GTAGCGGCCCGGCCCCAGCGCCAGCAGCTGCGACAGCACCGGACGAACGGTCGCGGCGCTGCCCTCGATGATCAGGCGTTTGCCCGGTCGTGCGGGGGATTGAACAAAGGCCAGTGTCAGCCCGTTGTTGCCCAGCAGTTCCCAGGCAAAGGCGCTGGCCTGCTCGCCGGGCTGGACCATCGCGAACCGGCCATCGCCGACCAGGCCGCTCCCGGCTGCCGGGCAGTGCCTGCGCCACAGCCGCGATCCTTCGCGAAACAGCTTCAGCATTGCCAGGCGGTTGATGCTGGGCGCGATTGTGGGGCAACCCAGCACGAGTCCATCCTGTGCCGCTTCGGTCAGTACCGACACGCGCTGCAGCATCACATCTGCCGGGAGATCATAGACATCGCCGGCATATTTGGTCAGCCAGGCCGGCGCGGCCTTCATCCGCTCGATCAGCGCGCTGCGTCCGGCAGGGTTGCGCTCCATCGGGTCGAGCAGCGCGCGTTGGCGGTGGAGCGCGGGCTGCTGGCGCAGCAGCGCATCGATCCGCGCATCGCGCGCGGCCAGCGCGGCTTCCAGCTGGCTGATGTAGCGCTCGCGGCCGATCGCCCGGCCCGCGCTCGACTGCTCCCAAAGATGCGCCAGCGCGTAGAACGCGGCCGCGCTGCCGTCGTGGGGGATGCGGTATATGGCATCAAGCCGCACGAAATCGGCGCCGTCGTAGGTTCCGCACGACTCCTGTTGCAGCAGGTGCTGCACAAGATCAAGATCGATCATCGTGGTCCTCGTTTCTTTTTTCCCTCGTGTGTCGCGAGTGTGTGTTGGATGTCATCACGCGCCCGGTGCACGCGCGCCAGCTCGCGGGTCTGGTAGTCAATCTCGCGCTGGAGTGCGGCGCGCTCGGCCGCGCTGCGCGTCGTATTGCGCGCAGTGGCTGTGATAGCTCGAAAGCTTCGAGAGGTGGGCCTTATCACGGAGCGGCTCCTCACCGCGTGGTATACCGGCAACACTGCCATGTGCGCTCCGGGTAGCGCGTGCGGAAACCCGCCGTGCGCCGCCGTGTGCCGCCCCGTACCAAGGGAAGACAACGCGCAAACCGTGATGTTTATTAAGGTACACCCTCGCCAGCGTTTCGGTTCTGATCCGGCCCGCTTGAGAGGTGCCGTGTAAGGACAATGGGAAGCCCAGCCCTGGCGTAGCACGTCAGGGCTGGAACCCTCGAAATAGGCGAAACATTAAGGCATAAACCTGCCGGGCCGCTGGTTGCATCCAGCGGCTCAGCGCCCATCGCACGCCTACGTCATTGCCCTGCTGAGCTGCGGCGTCCCAACGTAGGCGTGCGATTGTATTGCATCCGGATCGTACTCCAGTATGTCCCCCACGTCTATCTTCCTTCCCAACACCTCAGTGTAGAAAACGCAAATCTTCATGAGCGACTCGGCGTCGATTCGGCCGAGCTGGCTTAATTCGATTCGCGTCAACACCTTGCGATCGATCCCGATCCGGTCAGCAGCCGCGCCTACCGTGATCGTCTTGCCTTCTTTCGCTTGAAGGTCAAGGCGCAGTTGGCGTGCCTTGGAAACGATCTTCCCCATAATGCCGTACCTTCCCGCTTGATTACATGTACTCTATCACGGCCAAGTCGTACTGTCAAGTAGCAAAATTGCCCCTTAAAAGGGTAATTTGGGGCTTGACATGGGCAACCTGTCATGATATACTTGGTGCATCAACAGGACAACTTGGACATTCTAAGGTACAAAGAAAGGCCACACCAATGTACGCAATCAAGTTCAATCGGGCGGATCGGGACTTCGCGGTGTACTTCAATGGCGAGATCATCGGGTTCGCAGCGTCGGCAGAGGAAGCCGAGCAGGTCAAGTTCGAGGATATGGCCCGACGCCGGGCACAGTAAAGCTGACGGCAGCCCCCTGGAAAGAAGCAACGGGGCGGGTGGCTTCAACACTCGCCCCAACCATCAGCACGGAGATTGTAGCACATTACACGGCGGCGCGCAGCTGGTGGGCGCTGTACGAGCAGCTACGCGGGAAGTAGCTGCCGCCCGCAAGCCGAGTATTCATCATCAAACCCGAGTGAGGCTCATCATGACCGACATCACTATCCCTCCCCTGGATTTGCTGGAAGACATCGCGGCCGAGCTGGCGCGCTGTGCCAGCGGCGCGGGCGACCGCGTGAACGCGCGCGCGCTGAACAAGGCCGCGCTGCATCTGCCGGCGCTGCATGCGGTGCTGCGCTTCTCGGCGGGCGATCTGCTCATTCCGAGCGCCACCACCACCAACCAGGTCTATCGGGTGTCCGGTGCGGGCTGCTCGTGTGCGGCCGGCGCGCACGGCGCCCCGTGCTGGCACAGCGCGGCAGCCGAGATCATCCTGGTGGCGCGCGAGCGCCAGGCCGACGCCGACGACGGCGACGCGGGGGACGACGGCGCGGACGATGGGATCCGCGCCTTCGACGCCTACGCGCCCACGACGGAGGTCGACCCCGAGCCGTTCTGGTGTGACGAGCCCCCG
>CALLYN010000166.1 GCA_937858455.1 uncultured Kouleothrix sp. | reverse complement strand
GCGACTCGATGTAGCTGTTGTCGTAGGTCGTGTAGGGGTGCTCGAGGTCGAGCCAGTAGCCCATGCGCTCGGTGAGGCGCTCGAATATGGCGATATGGTCGTGCGCGCTGGCGCGGCAGGCCGCGTTGAAGGCAGCCACGCCGTAGCGCTCGATGTCGGGCTTGCCGCTGAAGCCGAGGGCGCGCTCAACCTGCACCTCGACGGGCAGGCCGTGGGTGTCCCAGCCGCCGCGTGCGCCGATCACATAGCGGCCGCGCATGCGCTGAAAGCGGTTGATCGCATCCTTCACCGCGCGCGCCTCGACATGGTGTACGCCCGGCAGGCCGTTCATTGTCGGCGGCCCCTCGAAGAACACAAACGGGTTGGCGCGGTCGCCGGCCGCCAGCACCTGCCGGGCGATGCCATGCTCGGCCCACCCCTGTGCCACCGCCTGCTCGAGCGCTGGAAACGACACGTTTGGATCGACTGCCTGGAAGGCCATACTGTCCTCCTGACTATACGCCGAGCGCTGGGAGTTTTGGGCAACAAAAAACCCCGCCCCTCTGGAGGGACGAGGCCGGAAGCCCCGCGGTACCACCCTTCTTAGCTTCGCGCGCGCTGCGCGAAACCCGCTCGGCGAAGTGCCAACACACTTCCGCCCGTGTAACGTCGGGCGAGCACGGAGCCAACTACTGTGCATGGAGCTGCCGGTAATGGCAGCCAGATGCGGTTCGCCGCTCGGCTCGGGAGAGATCTTCGGCGGCTGTGTCGCGCGCGCCTTGCACCATCTGCGCGCTCGCTGTGCGACATCGCGGCTGCCTACTCGGCTCCGTCAGCGCTATTGCAGGCAGTATACCCGCAGTCAGGCGGAGTGTCGTCGGTCTTCTGGGGGATTACGAGACGCCAATATCCCAGGCGGCGTCGAGATCTTTGGCCGAGAAGCGCCGGAACGCTAGCACCGTGCTGGTGCCGGTGATCCCCTCGATCTTCGATAACCCGTCGGGCACGGCCTCGGCCAGCTGCTCGTACTCGGCCAGGCGCAGCACCACCAGGATGTCGAAGTCGCCGGTGACGCTGTACACCTCGGCGACGCTGGGCATGTTCGCGATCTCCTGGGCAATCGCGGCGATCTTCTGCGGCGTGGCTTTGACCATCACGAAGGCGGTGAACATGGCGGTTGCTCCTGTGCTCGGCGGGCCTGCGCGCAGTATAGCGCAAGGGCAGGCGCGGCGCAACGCAGGAATATGCTATACTATGCGCCAAGCGGCGCCCCGCGCCTCGCCTCGCTAGTGCACACAGCAGGGAACCATGTCGAACCGCCAGCTACGCCTGCCCTTTCCGCCCACCTACGGCCTACGCGCCACGCTGCGCCTGCCCGAGCTCTACCCGGTGTACGTGCGCACGCAGTGGCAGCGCGCATTTGGCCTCAACGTCAGCCATGTGGCCGATCTGCTGTTTGTCGGCGGCCAGTTCGCGCCCGGCCAGTGGCCGGCGCTGCGCGCGCTCGGCATTCGCGCGGTGCTGAGCTTGCAGGCCGAGCGCGCCGATGCCTTCGAAGGGCCGCCGCCCGAGCGCGCCCTGCGCCTGCTGGTGCCCGATTTCCACCCGCCGACGATCGAGCAGCTGCGCGAGGCGGTGGCGTTCATCGGCGCGGCACACGCCGACGGCCTGCCCGTAATGGTGCACTGCCACGCCGGCGTAGGCCGGGCATCGCTCACCGCCAGCGCATTTCTGATGACCCAGGGGCTCGGCCACGCCGAGGCGTTCCACACGGTTCGGCGCGCGCGCCCGATTGTGGTGCTGAACGCGCGCCAGCTCGCGCGCCTGCGCGAGTGGGAGCACGAGCTGGCGCACGCCGGCGGCCCGGCGTAGCGCCGGGCCGCAGCAGCCTGCCAACAAAACAGCGGGGGCCGCAATGGCCCCCGCCCCTGCCCTCGCTGCCCGAAGAGCCCCGCCACCACGCCTGCGCCTAACGCCGGCGCAGCAGCATAAACCCAGCGCCGATCAGCAGCAGCGGAAAGATATACTGGTCGATATTAAACAGGTTCGCCAGCACCAGGATGCCAATGCCGAGCAGCAAGAAGCCGAACACGCGCCCGCGCTTGCGCTGCGGTGCCGGCGCGGCGCCCGGCTGCTGGTACGGCGGGGGCGGCACCGCCAGCTGCGCTTCGGTCGGCTCAAACGGCGTGCGGCAGCTCTTGCAAATCCGCCGCACCAGGCGCTGCCCCAGCACCGAGACCGAGCCCTGGTGCGGCGTTTCCAGGCCCAGCATCTGGCGCAGCAGCGTGGTCTTGCCGGAGCCCGAGCCGCCGACCAGCGCGAGGATTTCGCCGCTCTTCACCTTGAGGTCGACGCCGCGGTGGACGACGAAATCGCCGAACTTGGTCCACAGGCCGTCGATCTCGATGACGTGCTCGCCGTTCCACTCGTGCGCGACGGCGGCGCTGCGGCTGGCGATCTGGCGCGGATGGCTCACGGCGCCCCTCGCGTGCCGGGGCGCGATCGCAGCGGGATGCGGGGCTGCGCCTTCATAT
>CALLYN010000165.1 GCA_937858455.1 uncultured Kouleothrix sp. | reverse complement strand
CCTTGCCGTGCCCGAGATCGAGACGAGCCTGCGCACAGCAACTTTCGACCCGGAGGTCTTCGATCGCATTTGCATGGCTATTCCCGGGGCCGCGCGCTGGATCGAACCGGCCGGCAGCCCGCGCCTGCTCAACGATGTCGCGCGCAAGATCATGCACGTCGATAATGCCTGGCAGGCGCGCGGCCTGTATGGCGCCGGCCAGACGATCGCGATCGCCGACTCGGGGCTCGATACCGGCAGCGCGGCCACGCTCAGCCCCGATTTCGCCGGCCGCCTGGTGGCCGCCCACGTGATGGCCCAGAATGGCGACCTCGCCGACCAGCTCGGCCATGGCACCCACGTGGCCGGGTCGGCCGTGGGCGCGGGCGTGCAGTCCGGCGCCAAGCCGGCCCAGCATAGCTACACCGGCTCGTTCGCGGGCGTCGCGCCCGAGGCCGGCATCGTCATCCAGGCCTTCGAGACCGATGCCGAAAATCACCTGGTCGGCCTCGACCCCGACTACTACAAGCTGTTCGCGCAGGCCTACGGCGACGGCGCGCGCCTGCACAGCGATAGCTGGGGCGACACGACTGGCCCGGCCAGCGACCTGGCCGCCGAGTATGGCGGCTACCCCTCGGCATCGCAGCGCACCGACCAGTTCGTGTGGGAGCACCCCGACATGGCGATCTTCTTCGCCGCCGGCAACGAGGGCCGCGACGGTACGCCCAGCGGCGAGTTTAACTTCTGCTTCAATGGCGACGGCGTCGTCGACCCCGACTCGCTGCTCGCGCCCGGCACCGCCAAGAACGTCGTCACCGTCGGCGCATCCGAGGGCGACCGCACCAGCGGCGGCGCGAGCCAGCTGCTGTGGGTCTACTTCAGCAAGAACTTCTGCCTCTCGGCCGATCCGATCGCCTCCGACCCCGTGTCGAACAACGCCAGCGGCCTTGCCGCGTTTTCCTCGCGCGGGCCGGCCGACGACGGCCGCACCAAGCCCGATCTCGTCGCGCCTGGCACCAACATCATCTCGAACCGCTCGCACGACGCCAGCGCCGGCGCGCTGTGGGGCGAGTATAACCGCGACTACGTCTACTCCGGTGGCACCTCGATGTCGACGCCGATGGTGGCCGGCGCCGGCGCGCTGGTGCGCCAGTGGCTTACTATGCGCGGCATCGCCGGCCCATCCGCCGCCGCTGTGAAGGCGGTGCTGCTGAACACCACCGCCAACATTGCGCCCGGCCAGTACGGCACCGGCAAGTACCTCGAGATCCCCGCCGATCGGCCGAACAACGCCGAGGGCTGGGGCCGCGCCGATCTGGCCTTTCTTTCCGCCGCCCCGCCCTACACGCTCTGGGTCGACGACCACACCCAGGGCATTGGCACCGGCGAAACTGTCGACTACACCTCGTCGGCGGCGCGCTCGCTCGACGTGCTCGACAGCTCGCAGCCGCTGCGGATCATGCTAGCCTGGAGCGATCCGCCCGCCTCGCTTTCCGCCAAGCGCCAGCTGGTGAACGACCTCGACCTGGTAGTGACCGGCCCCGGCAACACTACCTATTTCGGCAATGGCGGCAGCGGCGATCACCTGAATAATGTTGAGGGCCTGGTGATCGAGAAGCCCGCCGTAGGCCGCTACACCATCCAGGTGAAGGGCTACAACGTGCCGATCAAAAGCCAGCCCTACGCGCTGGCCGTGGGCGGCGCGCTCAGCAATGCCGGCCAGCTGATGATCAGCAAAAGCGCCAGCCCGGCGGTCGAGGTGGCGCCCGGCGCCCTGATTACGTATACGCTCTCGCTGAGCGCCAACCGCGCGGTGACGCAGGCCGCCACCATCAGCGACGCGCTGCCCGAGTACACCAGCTTTGTCAGCGCCTCGAATGGCGGCAAGCTCAGCAACAAGACGGTGAAGTGGTCGGTCGCGCCATTCGCGGCCGGGGCGACGATCCTGCGCACGCTGGTGGTGCGCGTCGATGCCGATGCCCCAGCCGGCGCGCCGATTGTCAACGCCGACTACCACGCGGCCGACGGCGCCGACCTTCAGGGCGATGGCGCGCCGGTGAGCGTGCGCGTGAAGGGGGTGGCAGCGGCCGGCGGCGCGCTGGTGTACGTGCCGCTGGCGCGGCGCTGAGCGTCTTTTCAATCGGCTGGGGCTGTGCTCGGGGGCGGCGGTGCCGCCCCCATTTTTGTGCGCTTGTTTCGGCTGGCCGCGCGCGGGCGTTTTTTTGTACTGCTTTTTGTCCTGCTAAGCTGCCCCACTCGGCCGGCCGCGCGTGGTGTAATAGGGCTAGAACGAAATCGCACACGTGGAAGAAAGGACAGCCCTATGAAAACGAACATGCAGTTCAACCCGCCGCTGCTGCGCACATCGCGCGGACGCCACCTGCTCGAGGCGCTGGCCGTACTTGTGCTGATCGTCGCGGTCGCGCTGGGCATCTCGTACTCGATGACCCGCCGCGTCGCGCCGGCGACGCCGGTGGTAGCGAACGACCCGGCCGCGCCGAGCGTGATGGGCTACATCCGCGCGCACGAGGCAC
>CALLYN010000164.1 GCA_937858455.1 uncultured Kouleothrix sp. | reverse complement strand
CATGAACAGACTCTTTCGCCCGGCAATTGCCCTCATGAACCGCCTCACATACCCTCGGAAGTTCGCGCTGATCAGCCTGCTGTTCGCGATTCCGCTCGCCCTGCTGAGCACCTTCTACCTCGCCGAGGTCAATGGCAAGATCGCCTTTGCGCAGAAGGAGATCAGCGGCACCCAGTACCTGCGCTCGCTGCGCGGCCTGCTCGAGCACCTGTTCCAGGAGCAGCTGCTGGCGCAAGACTTTGCCGGCGGCGATGTGGCCGCCCGCGCGCCGCTTGGCATGGCTCAGGCCCAGGTCGATATCGACTTGCAGGCGCTGGCCGCGCTCGACGCCCGGCTCGGCAAGCGGTTGGGCACCACCGAGCAGCTGGCGCGGCTGAACGAGCAGTGGGCGACGATCAAGGCTCGCACCGCGACGATGCGCGCGCGCGCCAGCGACGACCTGCATGCCAAGCTGCTCGGCGATCTGCGCGCGCTGATCTCAACCGTCGGCGATAGCTCCAACCTGATCCTCGACCCCGATCTCGACAGCTACTACATGATGGATACCGTGCTGCTCAAGCTGCCCGAAGCCCAGACACAGCTGGCGCGTATTCGCCAGCTCGGCGCTCGGGTGATCGGCCAGGGGAGCGCCAGGCCCGAGGATCGCAGCGAGCTGATCATCCTGAGCGGCCTGCTGCAAACCAACATCGCCGATACGCAGAAGGGCCTCGGCGTCGCGTTTCGCCACACCGCGTCGGCCCAGCTTCAGCCGGTGCTGGAGGGGCGGCTCGACACCTATTTCGCCGCGACCGGGCGCTTTCTCAACTCGATCGGCCGCGACCTGGTCGAGCCGCGCGCGATCACCGCCAACCTGGCGAGCCACCGCGCCGCCGCCGCCGACGCGCTGCGGGCGAGCTTTGTGTTCTGGGACGGCGCGACCGACCAGCTCGATCAGCTGCTGCAGGCGCGCATCGACGGCTTCAGGCAGCGCCGAAGCCTGGCTGTCGGCGTCACGGCTGGCGTGCTGGTGCTGGTGCTGATTGCCTGGCTGACATTCTACCTGGCGGTGATGTCCACCGTGCGCGCGCTGGCCAGCGCCTCCGAGCGCATGATCCGCGGCGATATGGCCCGGCTGGTCGAGCTCGAGAACCGCGACGAGCTGGGCGAGGTTGTGCGCTCGTTCAACAACGTGGCTGCGGCGCTGGTGGCCGCCAACGCCCAGCAGCAGGCTGTGCTCGATAATGCCGTGGATGCCATTCTGACGATCGAGGACGACGGCCGGATCGCGTCGATCAACCCGGCCGCTGAGCGGATCTTTGGGCTGAGCGCGGCCGAGCTGATTGGCCGGCAGATCGCGCGCATCATCCCGCCGCCCTACGACAACGAGTATAGCCAGGTCGGCGTCGGGCGCGAGGTAGCCGGCCTGCGCGCCGACGGCAGCAGCTTCCCGCTCGACCTGGCGATCGGCGAGATGCGGCTGGCCGACCAGCACCGCTACATCGCGATTGCGCACGACCTGACCGAGCGCAAGCGCGCGGCCGAGGAGCGCGCGCATTTGCAGGAGCGGATCATTCGCGCCCAGGCCGCCGCTCTGGCCGAGCTTTCGACGCCGCTGATCCCGATCAGCGACGACGTGGTGGTGATGCCGCTGATCGGCGCGATCGACGACCAGCGCATGCAGCAGGTGCTGGCCGCGCTGCTCAGCGGCGTCGAGCGGCGGCACGCGCGCGCGGCGATCCTCGATATCACCGGCGTGCCGATCGTCGATAGCCAGGTGGCCACTGGGCTGGTGATGGCCGCGCAGGCCACCAGGCTGCTCGGCGCGCGCGTGATCCTGACGGGCATCCGCCCCGAGGTAGCCCAGGCGCTAGTCGATCTTGGCGTCGACCTGAGCTACATTGTGACGCACAGCACCCTGCAGAGCGGCATCGCCTACGCGACCGGCCTCGGGCGGCGCGCGCTATAGGCACACGCGAGCGCGCCGCATACACCAGGCCAATCATCCTCTATACTATACCCTGCTGGCATGCTTCAATTCGCCGGATCCCGTACGGGCGAAGTATATCGCGCCTCTGCGCCTGCGGGGCAATGCGCTGGAGAGCGGGCTTGAAGCATGCCCACATAGGAGCCGCCGCAACTGAAAACACGAGGTAATCGATGACACCGGAGACGATTGTGCAGCAGGCGCGCGATGCCGGCGTACGGCTGGTGCGCTTCCTGTACTGCGACAACGGCGCGACCATCCGTGGCAAAACCACTGCGCTCAGCGGCCTGAGCGGGCGCCTCGCCGATGGCATTGGCCTGACGGTGGCCATGATGGCCATGAACAGCCTCGACCAGCTCCAGGATGTTGAGGGCATGGGCCCGGTAGGCGAGATCCGGCTGGTGCCCGACCCGGCCAGCTTCGCGGTCTTGCCGTACGTGCCGGGCAGCGCCGCGCTGATGTGCGACATGCTCACCGGCGACCGCTCGCCCTGGGGCGCGTGCCCGCGCTCGTTCCTCAAGCGCATGCGCGCGCGCGCCGCCGCGCACGGCTGGCAGCTCCAGGCCGCCTTCGAGGCCGAGTTCTCGCTGGCCACGCGCGACGAGGCCGGCAGCTACGCGCCCTTCGACGACACGCTGTGCTTTTCGTCGATCGCCATGACCCAGGCGGCGCCGTTCGCCACCGCACTCACCGCCGCGCTCGAAGCTCAGGGCCTGACGGTCGAGCAGTACTACCCCGAGCTGGGCCACGGCCAGCACGAGATTTCGATCCGCCACGCCGAGGCGCTTGCCGCCGCCGACAATCACATCCGGCTGCGCGAAACGATCCGCGGTGTGGCGCTGGAGTATGGCCTGTACGCCTCGCTGGCGCCCAAGCCATTCGCCGACCAGGCCGGCAACGGCGCGCACGTGCACTTCAGCCTGTGGGACGCTGCCGGCCGCAATGTGTTCTACGACCGCGCCGCGCCCGACGGGCTCTCGCGCATCGGCCGGCAGTTCGTCGCCGGCGTGCTCGCGCACCTGCCGGCGCTGGTGGCGCTGACGTGCCCGAGCGTCAACTCGTACCGGCGCCTGCAGCCGCAGAGCTGGAGCAGCGCCTATACCGCCTGGGGCCACGATAACCGCGAGGCCTCGGTGCGCGTGGCCTCGCCTTTCTGGAGCGATGTCGAGGGCTCGACCAACCTCGAGCTGAAGGCCGCCGACAGCTCGTGCAACCCCTACATCGCGCTGGGCGGGCTGCTGGCCGCCGGGCTCGACGGCGTGGAGCGCGAGCTTGAGCCCAGCGAGCCGACCGAGGCCGATCCCGCCAGCCTCTCCGAGGCCGAGCGCGCGGCGCGCGGCATCGCGCGCCTGCCCGGCTCGCTCGACGAGGCGCTCGACAACCTCGAGCGCGATGCGCTGCTGATGGGCGCGCTCGGCGACCTGCTGGGCCGATCGTACCTGGCGGTGCGGCGCTCCGAGGCGCGCGCCTACGCCGCGCTCGACGACGCGGCGCAGTTCAAGGGGCATTTCTATAAATATTAGATAGGAGTTACGCACTTGCGTGATTCGGCTTCCTAAAGGCAGAGATTGAGCCTGCG
>CALLYN010000163.1 GCA_937858455.1 uncultured Kouleothrix sp. | reverse complement strand
CGGTCTGGCGGTCGCCGATGATCAGCTCGCGCTGGCCACGGCCGATCGGGATCATCGCGTCGATCGCCAGGATGCCGGTCTGTACCGGCGTATCGACCGACTGGCGGGTGATCACGCCCGGGGCGATACGCTCGATCGGGCGGTAGGTTTCGCTGGTAATCGCGCCCTTGTTGTCGATCGGCTGGCCTAGCGCGTTGACGACGCGGCCGACCAGCTCTTGGCCTACCGGCACCGAGATCACGCGCCCGGTCGAGTTGACCTGGTCGCCCTCTTCGATGCTCAGGTAGTCGCCGAGGATGATCGCGCTGACCGACTCTTGCTCGAGGTTGAGCGCGATGCCATACACTGGCTCGCTGCGCCCGGCCTTCACCGGGAACTCAAGCAGCTCGGAGGCCATTGCCTGGTCGAGGCCCTCGATGCGGGCCACGCCGTCGCCCACCGCTACCACGGTGCCGACATTGACCAGCTGGGGGCGCAAGTCGACGCCTGACTGAATGCTTTTCAGTAAACGCTGATATAGCTCTTGTGTTGCTACGGCCATTGCCGGCACCTCCTGTTTCTCTGATACAAAATCGGCGGGCGCGGTCGCCCCGCGGCTCGGGGTACACCTGCCCGCCATCCTCTGCACGGCCTCGCCGTCGTCTGCCGGCTTTAGCCCGCCAGCATATTGCGCTGGATGGCGCTAAGGCGGGTGCGCAGGCTATTGTCGAGCACCTGATCGCCGATGCGAATAATCAGCCCGCCGATCAGCGATGGGTCGACGTTGAAGCGCAGATCGAGCCGGCTGCCGTAGCGGCCGCGCAGGTCGTTCAAGATCGTATTGCGTTGGGCCTCGCTAAGCTCAACCGCGCTCACGACTTCGCCGCTGACTGGGCGGGTATCGCTGGCAGCATACTGCTCGAATGCTTCCACAATGCTCGGCAGCCGGTCGAGCGCGCCTTCGTTTGCCAGTGCCTGCACGAAGTTCTGCACTTCGCGCGGGGCGCCAGCCGGCACCGCGGCGCTGAGCGCTTGGGCGCGTGCGGCGCTGTCGTTTGGCAGCGTGGCGAGCTTGGCCGCGGCCGTTTTGAGCGATTGCAGCGCGTCGCCGACAAGTGCATCGTAGAGCGCGCGTGCGAAAACCTGGGCCTCGGACGTACTCACTCTATTCCTCCAATTTTGGATTTTGGATTTGCGATTTTGGACGACGAGCGACGTAATCCAAAATCCAAAATCAAAAATCGTCTAGTTCTGCCGCCCCAGGCTGGCCAGCGACTCGGCGATCAGCTTGTCGTGGTTCGATTTCAGCTCTTCGCCCAGCACGCGCGACGCGGTGATCGTCACCAGCTCGGCCATTTGGTTCTTCAGATCGCCCAGTAGCTGGTCGCGCTCCTGCTCGGCCTGCTTGCGCGCCTCGACGCGAATGCGGTCGGCCTCTTGGCGCGCCTGCGTGATCAGCTCTTGCTCCTGGAGCTTGGCGCGCTCTTGCGCCTGCGCCAGAATGCCGGCCGCCTCCTGGCGCGCCTGCGCCAGCTTGGCGTCGTAATCTTGGTTGGCGCGCGCCAGCTGCTCTTTGACCTGCTCGGCCTCTTTCAGGCTTTCCTGGATGCGCCGGGTGCGCTCGTTCAGCATGTTCAATACCGGCCGGTATAGGAACATGGTGAGCAACCACACGATCAAGACCACGTTGATCAGCTGCGCGACCAGCAGGCCCCAGTTTATACCAAGCTTTTCCAATGCTGTTCTCCTACATCCTAGCCTGCCGCCGTGCGGCCGCAGGGGCGGCGCCGGCAGCCAGGGGCAATCGCTAGATGATCTGGAAGGCGATCAGCAGCGAGACGACCAGCGCGAAGATGAACAGCGACTCGGTCAGCGCGAAGCCAAGAATCATATAGGTTCGCAGTGTCCCCTCGGCTTCGGGGTTGCGACCCATCGCGGTGAGCGCGCCGCTGAAAACGATGCCGATACCAACGCCAGGTCCGATCGCGCCTAGGCCCACTGCCAGTGCGGCGGCGATGAGTCGCAAACCTGCGTCCGTCATGATGATTCCCTCCTTAAAAGCAGTATTGTATACGTGTAGAATACATGTCTCGCGGCTGAAGACCGCGTTGAACCCAGTTGAGCAGCCCGGCTGATACCCCGACCAGCCGCCGACTGGCTGTTAGTGCGACCCGCCGTGCCCCGGCAGATCGGCGGCCTCGAATGGCATTGTCTCGGGGTGGCCGTGCTCGTCGTGGCCGCCGTGTGCCAGCGTTGCCAGCGACATAAACACCAGCGTCAGCACCGAGAAGATAAACGCCTGCATGAACGCCACAAAGATTTCGAGGCCGTAGAATGGCAGTGGCAGCAGGTACGCGAACAGGAAGGCCATCACGCCCAGCACCACCTCGCCGGCGAAGATGTTGCCGAAAAGACGGAAGGCGAAAGCGATGATGCGAACAAACTCAGAGATAAGCTCGAGGATGCCCACGAAGGCCCCCATCGCCCCTTCTTTGAAGTTAAAGAACTTGGTGAGGTAGCTAAGCCCCAGCGCCTGAAAGCCAAACAGCTCGATGGTGAACACCGCCACCAGCGCCCACGCCAGCGTTACGTTCAAGTCGGCGCTGGGCGCGCGCAAGAACGGCACCACGTGGCCATCGGCGCAGTAGCCCGGCAGGCTGGCAAACACCTCGGAAGGCGCTACGTGCTCTTTGCCGGCCTCGGCCGCGGCAGTGGTGTTCTCGGCGGTCTTGCTCTGCGGCGCCGCATGCTCGACACGGCACACGCCAATGGTGCTGATTACCGGCACCAGCGCGAAGTAGTTCGAGTACAACACGAACAGAAAGATCGAGGCGCAGAGCGGGAAGAACTTGGCGACATTTTTGCGATCGACGCTTTGCGAGAAGTTGTAGAACGACTCGATCACGAACTCGATCACGTTCTGGAAGCCGCGCGGGATCAGCTGCATGTTGCGTGCGCCGAAGAAGATCGTCGCCAGCAGCAGCAAGTCGATGATCACTGTCTCGATCAGCGAATTGGTGATCGGAAAGCCGCTGGCGCAGTGCTCGCCCTCGAGCTGCCCGCCCAAGCACACGATCGGCTCGGCTGCGGCCGAGATCGCCAGATCTGCCCGAGTCATCTTGATGCCCGCGGCATACAGCGCAATACCAATAACCAGTGACACGCCAAGTATAATGAGTATCCGGTTACGCATGAGGGTGGGCTCCCTTCTCCGCTACGACTTTGGGAACTCTTTCACAAAGACTATACCATGAGGTAAACAGAAAGTCAACATTTGCTTGCGAACTCTTTCACAAGCATAGGGCCTAGGGGCATAAAAATTCAACCTTGATTGGAGGTTGAATTAAAAATCACACTGTGCTGATTCAAGCGGGCGCGAGTATAGCATAGGTCGTGCTGCTGCGCAAATTTGTGAGTTTGTGTATAATCGTGTTGAAGGCTTGGCTCAGCTTTAGCGGCGTGGCGCAGGGGCGCGGTATAGTGCGCCTGTACGAACCCCTGGCAGCTGAGCCATGGCGAAGGCATCGATGTCAATATTCTGCCGACATGCAAAGGAGAGCACACAATGGCACCGATCAAGGAGATCGAAGGCATTGGGCCGGCGTATGCCGAGAAGCTCAAAGGCGGCGGCGTTATCACAACCGATCACCTGCTGGAGCAAGGTGCCTCGGCCAAGGGGCGCGCGACGCTGGCGGCGAGCACGGGCATCAGCGAGAGCTTGATCTTGCGCTGGGTGAACCACGCCGATCTCGCGCGCATCAAAGGGGTTGGCTGGGAGTATGCCGACCTGCTAGAGGCTGCGGGCGTCGACACAGTGCCTGAGCTGGCGCAGCGCCGGCCGGAAAACCTGCATGCCAAGTTGGGGGAGGTAAACGAGGCCAAGTCGCTGGTGCGGCGCCTGCCCTCGCTCGATCAGGTGAGCGCGTGGGTTGCCGAGGCGGCGACGCTCGAGCGCAAAATCACGCACTAGCGCGTGGCTCGGCGGAAGCCGTTGCTGTGTCGGAGAAGGCGGGTTACACCTGGTGTCGGCGCCCGGCGCTGCGCGAAACGCAGTGCCGGGCGCGCGTGTTGGCGGGGCTAGCTGAGCATGTCCTGCATGTCGCGGATGGCGCGCTTGGCGTAGACCCAGACCGAGCCGATTTTGGCTGTGGCCACGCCGCTCTTATCGAACACGATCACCAGCATGAAGCTTTGCAGAATATCAAAGCAGTACAGATCGTAGCGCAGGCCCTCGTGCATATATAGTGCGGTCGAGTCGTCTTCACGCAAGATCTGCGAGATCTGGCCAGCGGTTGAGAAGCTGGTCGAGAGCAGCGGCAGCAGTATCATGGTGGGCAGGCCGGCGGTGATGCCGACTTCGGCCAGCACCATGCCGGCGCGGTTGGCGAGCAGAATGCACTGCGAGCCGACGTCTTGCGAGAGCGCCTCCATGCGGCTGCGGATCGGCTTGAGATTATCGGCGGTTATGACGATCGAGCCGCCGCGCGGCCGGAACGCCACCGTCTCGCCCTGCTTCAGTCGTTCGATGTATGCGGTTGCCCAGCCCATGCGTCGTGCGGGTTCGTCTGCGTCGCGGGGGATGATCGCATGCCGTCGCGGGTCACGCCGTCCCGCGCCATGCGGACATCGGTCAGGCCGCGACGCGGCGTCGCCGCCGCAGCGCATGGCCGATGCCGCCGAAGACCGTCGCCGCCAGCGGCAGCATCAGCAGCGTCAGCGAGGAGAACAGCAGCAGCACGATCCAGGCGCGGGTCTCGTCGCTGCCGAAAGCGTACGCGTAGGCGTTCATGCCGATCCAGGCGCCCGGCAGTGCCGGCAGCGCGGCGATCACGCCGCGGCGGAAGGCGAGGACGGCCATCGGCAGCGCGAGCAAGGTCTGGCAGAGGAAGAAGCCGGCGCTGTCGTCGAAGGGTTCGAAGCGATCGGTGGCGAGGCGCACGATCCACCAGCTCGCGGGGCCCAGCAGCAGGCCGAGCACGAACGCCGCGAACGGCGTGCGCCATCGCGCGCTCATGCCGTCACCGGCTGCACCGCCGCAACAAGGGTACCCCGGCCGGCGTGGGCGCCGACGGCGGGGCCGGTCTCGACCAGGTGCGCATCGTCGATGCGCAGGCGCGCGCACAGCGCGTC
>CALLYN010000162.1 GCA_937858455.1 uncultured Kouleothrix sp. | reverse complement strand
GCCCACTCGCGCAGCTGCGGGCTGGTGGGGCGGCGCAGCAGCACCTCGCGGTCGGTGAAGATCAGCTCGACAAGATCCTCGTCGCCGAGGTTTGCGGCGCGCAGCCAGCCCTGCACCACCTCGGGTAGATTCTCGCGCTCGATCGTCAGTGAGCGTGGCATAGGCACTCCTAAGCAGCTGTCAGTATCGCTGTGTGTAGTGCGGCGATACCGCCAGCCGGCTACTGCGAGCTGCTTACTCGGTTTGGCGCAGGTGCGGGAACAGCACCACCTCGCGTATCGTCGACTGGTCGGTGAACAGCATGACCACGCGGTCGACGCCGATGCCCAGGCCGCCGGTGGGCGGCATGCCGTACATCAGCGCGTTCAGGTAGTCGGTGTCCATCTGCTGGGCCTCGTCGTCGCCGGCGTCGTAGGCGCGGCCCTGCTCGAGAAAGCGCTGCTCCTGATCGAGCGGGTCGTTCAGCTCGCTGAAGGCGTTGCCCATCTCCATGCCGGCGATGATCGGCTCGAAGCGCTCGGTCAGCGCCGGCTGGTCGGGCCGCTTCTTGGCCAGCGGCGAGAGCGGCACCGGGTGATCGAGAATAAACGTCGGCTGGATCAGCAGCGGCTGCACATACTCGCTGAACAGCTCGTCGACCTGCTTGCCCCAGCTGGGCTTGTTCTCGACCTTCAGGCCGGCGGCGCGGATGGCCTGCTGCAGCGGCACCAGCTCGGTCAGCTGCATGATATCGATGCCGGTCTTCTCGACGATCGCCTCGGGGATCGACACGCGCTGCCAGTCCGGGCCAAAGTCGATCGTGTGGCCCTGGTACGTCACCGTCGTGGTGCCGCAGGTCTCGAGCGCGATCGCGCGGAACATCTCTTCCACCAGGCGCATGATGTCGTTGTAGTCGGCGAAGGCCTGGTAGCACTCCATCATGGTGAACTCGGTGTTGTGCGTGCGGTCGACGCCCTCGTTGCGGAAATCCTTCGATATCTCGTACACCCGCCCGAGCTGGCCAACGATCAGCCGCTTGAGGTACAGCTCGTCGGCGATGCGCAGGTACAGCTGCTGCTTGAGCTGGTTGTGGTGCGTAACGAACGGCCGCGCCGACGCGCCGCCGTACACCGGCTGGAGCGCCGGCGTCTCGACTTCGAGGAAGCCGCGGTTGTCGAGAAAGCGGCGCATGGCCGTAATGATCTTGGCGCGGGTGCGGAAGATCGCGCGCACCTCGTCGTTGACGATCAGGTCGAGGTAGCGCTCGCGCAGCCGGGCCTCGACATCGGTGAGGCCGTGCCACTTCTCGGGCGGCGGGTTGAGCGCCTTGGCCAGGACGGCCATGCGCTCGACGAAAATTGAAGCCTCGCCGCTCTTGGTGCGGCGCAGCAGGCCGCTCACCTCGACAATATCGAAAGTGTCGATGTCGTCGCGGAAGCGCGCGAACCACTCGTCGCCCAGGTCGGCCTTGCTGATCCACAGCTGGATCGTACCCGACTCGTCGGCGATATGCGCGAATGCCAGCTTGCCCATGATCCGGCGCGCGCCCATGATCCGGCCGGCCAGCGTCACGCGCTCGGCGCGCGCGGCGATGGCATCGAAATCGGCCAGTACATCGGCGATGGGGTGAGTACGATGCGAGCGGGGTGGGAATGGGTCGATGCCGGCAGCGCGCAGACGTTCGAGCTTGGCGAGGCGCTGCTGCTGTAGTTCATTCAGTTCCATACGCTATGATCCGTGATGCGTGATGCGGAGCGTCTTCACGTATCACGGATCACGCATCACGCGGGCGGCTACTGAATTTTCAAGATCGTCAGCTTCATCGTGCCAGAGGGCGTATTCACCGTCACCTTCTGGTTGCGGCGTTTACCAAGCATTGCCGCGCCAAGCGGCGACTCGTTCGAGATCTTGCCCTCGCGCGGCTTGGCCTCGGCGCTGCCCACGATCGTCCAGGTTTCTTCGTCGTCCTCGCCGTCGACG
>CALLYN010000161.1 GCA_937858455.1 uncultured Kouleothrix sp. | reverse complement strand
CTGATGCACAAGATCTTGGCGGTGAATGCCGACGCCGTCGCACTTTATTTGAATACCCAGATTGAAGCTGGCGCTCAAGCCGTCATGATTTTCGACTCTTGGGGCGGCGTGCTGGCCGATGGCGCATTCCAGACATTCAGCCTGGCTTACACGCAGCGCGTGCTGGCTCAACTGAAAAAAGAGCACAACGGCTATCGGATTCCTCACATTGTGTTCACCAAGGGCGGCGGCACTTGGCTGGAGCAAATCGCCAACACCGGCTGCGATGTGGTTGGGCTGGATTGGACCCAAAACTTGGGCAAAGCACGCGCACGCGTGGGTCATCAAGTGGCCTTGCAAGGAAACTTGGATCCGATGGTGCTGTTTGCCAACCCGGAACAGATTCAAGAGCAGGTCATTCAGACCCTGGACAGCTTCGGTGCGCCGCGCAATGCAGACGGCAGCCATGCCGGCCATGTGTTCAATCTGGGGCACGGCATTTCGCAGTTCACCAACCCGGATCATGTCACCGCGCTGGTCGATGCCGTGCATCGTCTCAGCCGTCAATATCACCAGTAAGAGGCTACTTACGATCTTGCTGTGAGGGTGCGATCGGAGCTCATGTGTGGCTCAAAGCACACAAGGTCCGCCCGGTTCTGGCCTCGCTGCGCTCGGCAAGAACTTGGGGCTGTCCTCATTTTCTCCGGTAAACTCCGGTTTTTGCGTTGCTCTTCGCTTCGCTGACACCCTCTCGCGACAGATCGTGAACAGCCTCTAAAACCGGCTCCGGCGCACCTCGCGTGCGCCGGATTTGCCCGCGACGTAGCAGTAAAAATCGAGTTGTCAACACTTCATCAGCGATATTCTATGTATGTCACTGGCATGAATTGTGGCAAGAAAACTTGTTGCATCTTATTGATTTTTATGGGTAATGCGCGCAAGCCTAATTTTTGCACAAATTAGGAAAATCCCTTATTAACAGCAGATTTACCGTTTTTTTACCGAGTAACCCACAAACTTATCCACAGAAACTGTGGATGGCAGCAAAAGTCGAATAACGACAAGCCACTGCAGGCCGTTCATCAACCCGGATTTAACAAAGCTCGATAATTGGCTGAATTCCAAGAAATAACAGGTCAGGTCGCGCGCGTGGCGCTGGATGTGCCGCTGGCCGGGGTGTTCGACTACCTTGCTCCGGAGCTGAGCGAGGCCGATATCGGGCGCCGCGTTGTGGTGCCGTTCGGCCGGCGCACGCTGGCGGGGATTGTGCTTGAGCTGGTAGCGCAATCGGAGTTGGCGGCCGGCGCGCTCAAGCGTGCCGTCGGCGATCGCCTGGTAGAGCGCGGTCGTCTCGGGGTCGGGCTCGACGCCCAGCTCGCGGTCGAGCACATCGCGGCAGATGCGGAACTGCGCCAGCGCAGCCGCCCGGTCGCCGGCCTGGTAGTGCAGGCGCATCAGCGCGCGGTGAAAGCGCTCTTGCAGCGGGTCGGCGTTCATGGCGTTGCGGGCGTGCACCAGCGCGCGATCCCAGCTCCCGCTCTGGGCATACGCCTCGATCAGCTGGTCGATCAGGTTGAGCCAGCGCTGCTGCCAGCGCTCGCGCTCGAGCCGCAGCCACTCATCGTAGGTGGCGCTATCGCGCACGCTGAAGCCGTCGAGGAAGGTGCCGCGGTACAGGCCGGCGGCCATTTCGAGCTGGTCGGTGCGGCGCGCGGCGGCGCCGGCCTGGGCGGGCTGCGCGGTGGCCTGGAAGCCGTGCAGATCGACCCAGACGTCGGGGGTGGCCTGCCAGGCCAGCGTATCGCCCTCGGTGCGTAGCGGGAACAGCGGCAGGGCCTGGCGCAGCCGGGTGAGCGCGGTGCTGAGGCTGTTGCGGCCCTCGCGCTCGGAGCTATCTTCCCACAGCAGTGCGATGATCTGGCCGCGCGAGAAGCTGCGCTCGGATTCGGCGGCAAGGTAGAAGAGCAGCGCCTGGGCTTTTTGCGACGGCAGGTACAGTTCACGGGCGTCGTCGGCAAGCGACGGTGCGCCGAGTAAACGCAGCCTGAGCATGGCGGCAGCCTCCTTTGCGCGTGTGGGGCAGCGCGGACGCGGCTGGTATAAAGCGACGTTTTCAGATTTACAATTATAACATATTGCAGGCCCGCGCCAGGGTACCGTCAAGCCTGGCGCTCTTTGCCCCTGCCGAGCGCGCGCGAGGGGATTATTTTGGCGTCGTGGTGCGGCCGCAGAGCGGCCGCAGCTATAAGGGGGCTTCGGAGAATCTTGCACGGGCCTTGTAGCGGCGCTGCCTAGAGGCTGATCAGCTTCTGGCGCACGGCGATGCTGACTGCTTCGGTGCGGTTGGTGGCGCCAAGCTTGCCGAGGATATTCTGGACGTGGACTTTGGCTGTGCGCGGGGCGATCGACAGGAGCGCGGCGATCTCGCTGTTGCTGCGGCCCTGGCCCATGAGCGTGAGCACTTCGAGCTCGCGCGGCGTGAGCGCCTCGGGGCCGCCCGAGCTGACACCCACCACCAGGCGCGCCGCCACCGCCGGCGCGAGCAGTGTCTGGCCGGCGTGGACGCTACGGATCGCGGCCAGCAGGTCGTCGACCGAGGCGTCTTTGAGCAGGTAGCCCTGGGCGCCGGCGCGCAGCGCCTTGAAGATGAACTCGTCGGTGGCGTAGGTGGTGAGCACGAGGATGTGCGCGTCGGGCGAGTGCTCGCGGATGCGGCGCGTGGCCTCGGGGCCATCGACCACCGGCATCTGCAGATCCATCAGCACGACGTCGGGGCGCAAGCGCGCGAACAGCTCGAGCGCCTCCTGGCCATTGGCCGCCTCGCCGACGATGGCGATCTCGGGTTCGTCTTCGAGCACGGCGCGCAGCCCCTCGCGCACAATGCGCTGGTCTTCGACGATCAGAATTTTGATCGGTGTCATACGCTCTCAGCTTTCGGTGGCGCGGGCAGCGGAATGGTGAGCTCGACGATCGTTCCGGCGCCAGGGGCGCTCTCGACGCGCAGCGTGCCGCCGGCCAGCCGGGCGCGCTCGCGCAGGCTTAGTAGCCCGAAGCCGCCGCTGCCATTCGGGCGGGCGAGCTCGCCTGGGGCAAAGCCCGCGCCGTCGTCGCGCACGGCCACGCGCAGCGCGCCGCCCTCGACATCCGACGCGACGCTCACCACGCTGGCGTGGGCGTGCTTCTCGACATTTTGTAGCGCCTCTTGCACCACGCGCAGCACCTGGGTAGCGGCAGCGTGGCCAAGCCGGGGCGCGGCGCCGGTATGGCTGTAGCTCGCAGCCAGGCCGCTGCGCTCGGCGAAACGCGCGGCGAGGTCGGCCAGCGCCTGGCCAAGCTCAGCGCCATCCACCAGCGGCGCCGCAAGCGTCCAGACGCTGCGCCGCACATCTTCGAGCGACTCGCGGGCCAGCTCGTGGGCGCGGGTGATCCGCGCGCGGGCGCGCGCCGGGTCGCGATCGAAGCCGCGCTGCGCGGCCTCGAGCTGCATCGTGACGGCTGTAAGGCCCTGCGCGATCGTATCGTGCAGCTCGCGGGCGAGCCGGTTGCGCTCGGCCAGCGTCGCCGAGAGGCGCGCCTGGTCGTACAGGCGCGCGTTTTCGATCGCCACAGCGGCGGCGTTAGCGAACGGCTGGAGCAGCCGGGCGTCGGCGTCGGCGAAGGGCGACTCGGGGCGGTCGCGCAGCTCGAGCGCGCCGATCGTGCTGCCCTTCGACACCAGCGGCAGCACCAGGCCGCGCTCGCTCACGATCGGCGCCATGTTCGCCAGCGTGGCCTGGCCCCACAGCTCGCTGGCGGTGAGCGCCGGATGGTCGGGCTGCGAAGGCACGGCGGCCGCCAGGCTGAGGTCGTCGTCGTCGGGCAGATCGCGCAGCCAGACGCGCGCCTGACTGGCGCGGGCCAGCGCGCGCCCGGCGGCGGCCACCTGCTCGAGCACCGTGGCCAGGTCGAGGTCGCGCGTCAGCGTCGCGGTGATCTCGGCCAGCTGGGCCAGGTAGTCGCGCTGCTGCGCCAGGTCGTGGGCCAGGCGGCTGGCGCGCCGGCGCGCGGCGGCCTGCTGCAACGACAGATGCACAAACGCATAGGTGAATGTCATAAACGTGCCATAGCCGAATGTTGGGAACAGAAACGCGATCAGCTCGTGCTCGCCGCTCAGCCAGATTCCCAGGTTCATCATGCCCAGCAGCCAGAGGCCGGTCAGCAGCACGCGGCCGGCCGGGTAGGCCAGCGCGGCGTAGATCAGCGGCAGAATGAAGATCAGCGGCTGCAAGAACGATTCGCGCATCTGCGACTGTATCGCCAGGCACACCAGGCTCAGCAGCAGCAGGAATGCCCAGAGCCGGCGCCAGATCCACAGCGAGAGCGCCGAGCGGATGTCGATCAGCAGCAGCAGCGCGAGGTAGGCCAGCACCAGCAGCGTATACAGCGCCGGGCGGAGCGCCAGCCTGCCGCTGAGCAGCGAGAGCGTCAGCAGCAGCGCCGAGGGCAGGGCGCTGCTGAGAAAGCCTGCCCACATCACTAGGCGGCCAACGTCGATGTCTTCGAGGTTCGGCGGCCGGGTGAAGGCTTCGGCGAGCCTGCGGGTGTGTGTTGGCGTTGCCATGCTTTGTGCGGTTGTGGCGCGCCGCAAGGTTCGCCGGCGGCGCGCCAGAGTACTGTCACGGGTGCGGGTGCGAGCCGCGAATGCCGCTCATGTGCGCGGGCCACCGGCGCGGCGTGCGCGGCGGCTCGTGCCCGGCGTGCTAGGCCGGATCGCCCTGGGAAGGGATCGGCACCACTGCCAGCGTGCAGCGCGAGACGCACACCAGCTTGTCGTCGTCGTCGACGATGCGGATATCCCAGATCTGGGTTGTCTGGCCGACGTGCAGCGGCGTGCCGATCGCCTTAAGCGTGCCGGAGCGGCGCGGGCGCACGTGGTTGGCGTTGATCTCGAGACCGAACACGACCTTGCCGGGCGGGGCGTTCAGCATTCCGCCAACGCTAGCGACCGACTCAGCCAGCGCCACCGAGGCGCCGCCGTGCAGGTAGCCGAACGGCTGCTGGTGCGCTGGCGTCACCGGCATGGTGGCCACTATGCGCTCGGGTGTGGCCTCGGGGAACTCAATGCCCAGCGTTTTGCCGAGCCAGTCGCGATCGAGCATCGCGGCGCTGATGTGTGACATGGGTGCCTCCGCCTCTTGCGCGCGGCCAAACCAGCTAGCCGGCGGTGGCATCATTATACCGCCTCAGGCGTGCGACAGCGCGGCGCCAGCAGCGCGCCGGCCAGCCAGCGCGCGCGCCGCCAGGTACAGCAGGAAGCCTACCGGCCCCAGCATCAGCACGCACAGCAGCACTGGCGCCATGATCCAGGCGCTCACGCCGCGCTCGCGGCTATCGAGGTAGGCCCAGCGCCCCACGAACAGGTCAAAGGCCAGGAAGTGCGCCCAGGCGATTGTGGCGCCGGCGGGCGTGCCCAGCAGCGCGGCCACACCGGCCAGCGTGGGGTTGGCCAGGGCGGGCAGAAGCTCGGCCAGGCGCGGCAGCACCAGCACCAGGTAGAGCAGGGCCGGCGCGGCCGACACCAGCGGCGAGCGCATGATGCGCTCGGTGGCGCGCCAGCGCGGCAGGGTGATCATCAGCAGCCAGAATGGCAGCACCAGCAAGTTGCTGAGCGAAAAGATCGTTTCCAAGGTCTACTCCTGTTCTTCGCGGATCAGCGCCAGCCCGGCGACGATCAGCAGCAGCGCGAGGCCGGCCATGAGCGGCGTGCGCAGGCTCTGGAGCGCGCCTGCCACTGCCGCAGCCGCGGCCAGGTAGAGCGGCGCGAGCCACTTCGCCAGCGCGATCAGCGGCCAGATCATCCAGCAGATCCACCACGGGAAGTGCGCGCGCCCCTGGCGCTCGGCCGCCCACGCGGCGCCGGCGCGCTGGCCATGGTTGCTATGCGAATGGCACATTGCCTGTTCCTTTCTGTTGAAGCGTTTAGAGCGATCATCGGCGTAGAGCACAAACCGCTCACAATTCCGCCGAAGGCTGAGCGCGCCAGCTGCGTAAACCCTGGAAGCTATTGCAACGGAGCGCAGCGCCGGAGCCAGGCGAACGCGGGGCAGCGCCCCGCGCTCGCCTGGCTGATCAGGCCGCCTCGCGTGCCCTGCCCAGGCCGATCGCCGCGCCAGCCGCCAGCAGCGTGCCGGCCAGACTCTTCAGCC
>CALLYN010000160.1 GCA_937858455.1 uncultured Kouleothrix sp. | reverse complement strand
CGTCGCGCCAGCTCGCCAGCGCCGCGCTGAGGGCTGGGCTGATCACCAGCGGGCGCGCGCCGCCGGCCAGCAGCTCGCGCACTTTGCGCTCGGCTACCGCGCCGCCGCCGA
Source organism: uncultured Kouleothrix sp. (assembly GCA_937858455.1). Classification (GTDB taxonomy): domain Bacteria; phylum Chloroflexota; class Chloroflexia; order Chloroflexales; family Roseiflexaceae; genus Kouleothrix. The sequence continues at coordinate 2,731 of CALLYN010000160.1, read as the reverse complement.
CGACCACGCAGCGTGCATGTTCCAGGTTGGTGAGGATCGCCGCATACCCCGCAGGGCCATTGGTGTTGCTCATGGCGCTGGCAATTATATGTTACTTGACAAATCAGATCAAATAATTTAGGATTGCTTTGTCACCGTTTTGGAACCAATCTGAAGTCAGGGTGCGTCGCCGCACGGGCACAGCGAGCCAGCAGCATCGCCGTGCTCGTTTTTTATGCGAAAGGTACGCGGCCATGTTCAAGACGAATGCGCGAGGTGCGCCGGCGCTGGAGTGGACTGAGGCGGAGCTGCGGGCGTTGAACAACGCCTTTCGCGGGCGCGCGCCTGAGGATCTGATCGACTGGGCGGCGCAGACATTCGGCCGCCAGCTGGTGCTCACGTGTAGCTTCGGCGGCGCCTCGGGCATGGTGCTGCTCGATATGGTGGCGCGCCTGGGGCATGGCACGCCGGTGCTCTTTCTCGACACCGACCTGCTGTTCCCCGAAACCTACGCGCTGGCCCAGGCCGCCGCACAGCGCTATGGCGTGCGGATCGAGCGCCGCCGGCCGGCGCTGACGCTTGAGCAGCAGGCCCAGGCCGAAGGCCCGCGCCTGTACGAGCGCAACCCCGACCGCTGCTGCGCTATTCGCAAGGTCGCGCCGCTGGCCGAGGCGCTGCGGCCCTACGACGCCTGGCTCAGCGGCATCAGGCGCGATCAGTCGAGCACGCGCGCTACCACCGAGCTGGTGCAGTGGAGCAGCCGCCACGAGCTGCTGAAGCTCAGCCCGCTGGCCTTCTGGAGCGAGCGCGATGTGTGGCGGTATGTCCACGCGAACAATGTGCCCTACAACCCGCTGCTCGACGCGGGCTACCCCAGCATTGGCTGCACGCCCTGCACCCGCCAGTCTGCTGCTGGCGACGCGCGGGCCGGGCGCTGGGCCGGCTTCGATAAGGTCGAATGCGGCATCCATTTGTAAACTTCGGTTAAAATACGCTCGATCCCTGCCCGATGCCCGAATTGCCGAGCGCTCGCCGCTTCTGGCCGCCAGGTGAGCTGGCCTGCCGCCGCGCCTGGCATCTGGCGCCCGGCGAGAATATCGTTCGTAGTGTTTGAAGGAGCAGTATGCCATCCCACAATCCCATCCAACCCCATGGCTCAACCCTCGTCGATCGCGTGCTCAGCGGCGCGGCCGCGGCCGAAGCGCGCGCAATTGCCCAGTCGGCGCCGCGCGTCACGCTCAGCGAGGTGGCCCTGGCCGACCTTGAGATGATCGCCAGCGGCGCCTACAGTCCGCTCACCGGCTTTCTCGGCCACGCCGACTACGAGCGCGTGGTGAGCGAGATGCGCCTCTCGAACGGCACGCTGTGGCCCATCCCGATCACGCTGCCGGTGAGCGAGAGCCGCGCCGACATGCTGCGCGAAGGCCAGCCCGTGGGCCTCTACAGCGCCGACGGCGCGCTGGTGGGCCTGCTCGAGCTGCGCGAGCGCTTCGGCTACGACGCCCGCCGCGAGGCCGAGCAGGTGTACCGCACCACTGCGGCCGAGCACCCCGGCGTGGCCCGGCTGTATGCCCAGGGGCCGGTGCTGCTGGCCGGCGATGTCTGGCTGCTCGATCTGCCGCGCAGCTCGTTCCCCAGCCTGGCGTTTGCGCCTAGCGCCACGCGCGCGATCTTCGCCGAGCGCGGCTGGCGCACGATCGTCGGCTTCCAGACGCGCAACCCCGTGCACCGCGCCCACGAGTACCTCCAGAAGGCCGCGCTCGAGCTGGTCGATGGCCTGCTGCTACACCCGCTCGTCGGCGCCACCAAGGACGACGACGTGCCCGCCGCGACGCGCGTGCGCTCGTACGAGGTGCTGCTGGAGGGATACTACCCGCGCGAGCGCGTGCTGCTGGCGGCCTACCCGGCGGCCATGCGCTACGCCGGCCCGCGCGAGGCGCTGCTGCACGCGATCTCGCGCCAGAACTACGGCTGCACGCATTTCATCGTCGGGCGCGACCACGCGGGCGTGGGCAGCTACTACGGCACCTACGATGCCCAGCGGCTGTTCGATACGCTCGAGCCGGGCGATCTGGCGATCACGCCGCTCAAGTTCGAGCACACCTTTTTCTGCAAAACCTGCGGCAATATCGCCTCGACGCGCACCTGCCCGCATACCAGCGAGCATCACCTGGTGCTCAGCGGCACCCGCGTGCGCGAGCTGCTGCGCGCCGGCACGCTGCCGCCGCCCGAGTTCACCCGGCCCGAAGTGGCCCGCGTGCTGATCGACGCCATGCGCGCAGTGTAGGCTCGCGCATCGATGTGTGGGCGCGGCCGTGCCAAGCCGCCTGCCGGCAGGCCGCGCGCCTCGCGACTCTTCTCAGTAGCGTGTGCGGTTGTTCCGCGCTCCGTGCGGAAAAACCACACACAGAAGATCAACACGTACCATGCTGCCGCAGGCTCAATCTCGTACCGTCAGGAAGCCGAAGCACGCACGTGCGTAACTCCTAAAAGGAACAACATGACAACTGGCCTTACCATCTGGTTCACCGGCCTGTCTGGCGCCGGAAAATCGACGATCTCGGCCATTCTCGAGCGCGAGCTGCGCGCTGCGGGCCAAAAAGTCGAAGTGCTCGACGGCGACGTGGTGCGCACGCACCTGAGCAAGGGCCTGGGCTTCTCGAAGGAAGACCGCGACATCAACATCCGCCGGATCGGCTGGGTGTGCGAGGTGCTCTCGCGCAACGGCGTGTTCGCGATCGCCGCGGCGATC
>CALLYN010000159.1 GCA_937858455.1 uncultured Kouleothrix sp. | reverse complement strand
AGCCAGGCGAAAATCTCGACGAGGCGCTTGACGAAGCGCTGGCCGAGGACGACGAATTGGCCGAGCTCGACGCGCTGGACGGCGCACCAGCCAGCCAAGTCGCGGAGGATGAGCCGCAAGATCGGCAGCCTGAGCCGCCGCAGACCGCCGCGCTGGCGCCCGAAGGCTTTCGCTCGGGATTTGTGGCGCTTGTCGGCAAGCCGAACGTCGGCAAGTCGACACTGCTGAACGCGCTGCTGGGCCAGAAAGTGGCGATCGTGTCGCCCAAGCCGCAGACTACGCGCATGCCGCTGCGCGGCATCCTGAGCCGCTCCGACGCGCAGATCGTGTTTGTCGATACGCCCGGGATTCACGACCCGCGCACCAAGCTCGGCTCGTTCATGGTCGAGCAGGCGCGCCGCAGCATACCCGACGCCGACGTCGTGTGCTTTGTGGTCGATATCGCCGAGCCGCCAAACCGCACCGAGCGCCGCATCGCCGAGCTAACCGCGCGCTCCAGAGCGCGGCGCATCCTGGTGCTGAACAAAGTCGATCGGCGCACCGGCACGGGCCAGCAGCACCTGGCGGCCTACCGCGCGCTCGGGCCGTGGGACATGGAAGTAGCGGTGTCGGCGCTGCGCGCGCAGGGCCTCGAAACCCTGCTGGGCGAGATCGTCGCGCGCCTGCCAGCCGGGCCAGCGCTCTACCCCGACGACCAGGTGACCGACCAGAGCGAGCGCGAGCACGCCGCCGAGCTGGTGCGCGAGCAGGTGCTCAAGCTCACCGAGCAGGAGGTGCCGCACGGCGTGGCGGTGGAGGTTGAGGAGTGGGAAGAAAAAGAGCACGCGGTCTACATCCGCATGACGATCTATGTCGAAAAGGAATCGCAGAAAGGCATCCTGATCGGCGCGAATGGGGCGATGCTGAAGCGGATTGGCAGCGGCGCGCGCCCGGGCATCGAGGCGCTGGCCGGCCGGCGCATATTTCTCGACCTGTGGGTGAAGGCGCGGCCAAACTGGCGCGACGATCCGTCATCGCTGCGCTGGCTGGGCTACCGCGATCGCGACTGACACATCCACAGGCATAGTTCTTGCGTATGATCCAACGACCGGTAAAAATACCCGCGCTGCTACGTTTTATTATCAAGGTACTGCACAATAATAGTACATATCACCTATGGCGATTCGAGCGGGAGGTTGGTATACTACAAAGAAGTCGCCAATCCGCTGCTATCATACCGCGCAGCGCGTCACACTTGAAGGAGTAAAGCTCATGGAAATTCTCGTGTTGCTGGCAGTTGTCGCCCTGATGGCTGTGCTGGTTGCGCGCGCTGCGCAGGATCGGCGAGTGGAAGTGCGGGTGCCGGTGCGGATCGAGCGGCAGCGCGCGGCGCGGCGGCGCTAGCGCCAGGCTCACCCCGCGGCAGCACGCTGCCGTGAGGCGCAGAGACGACGTATCGCAGCAGGCGGGGATGCTCGGCATCCTCGCCTGCGCCGTTGGCGTGGTATAATTTGTGGTTATGACGACTGATCGACTTCACTTACTCGACCTATCGCTGCCTGAGCTCGAGGCCACGCTGCGCGGCTGGGGCCAGCCGGCCTTCCGGGCGCGCCAGATCTACCGGCAGCTGTATGTGAACCTGGCGACGCAGCCGGCCGCGATGACCGACCTGCCGCTGGCGCTGCGCGAGCGGCTAGATGCGGCTGCGCGGATCACAACGCTCGAGCTGGTGCGGCTGCAAACCGCCGACGCCGGCCTGACGCGCAAGGCGCTGTTTCGCCTGCCTGGCGGCGAAGTAGTTGAGAGCGTGCTGATGGTGTACCCCGATCGCGCGACAGTGTGTGTTTCGACACAGGCCGGCTGCGCGATGGGCTGCGTGTTCTGTGCCACCGGGCGGATGGGCCTGCTGCGCAACCTCAGCGCCGGCGAGATCGTCGAGCAGGTGCTGTGGGCCGCGCGCGAGCTTCAGACGATCGAGGCGGGCGGCCAGAACCAGCCGCCGAGCGCCCGGCCGCTGGCCCTGACAAACGTGGTGTTCATGGGCATGGGCGAGCCCTTCGCGAACTACGACCGCTGGTGGCAGTCGGTTGAGCGGCTGCACGACCCGCGCGGCTTCAACATGGGCGCGCGCAACATGACCGTCTCGACCGTCGGGCAGGTGAGCGGCATCCGGCGGCTGGCCGGCGCGGCGCTGCCGATCAACTTGGCGATCTCGCTGCACGCCCCCGACGACGCGCTGCGCTCGGAGATGATGCCGATCAACCGGCGCTACCCGATCGCCGAGCTGCTGGCGGCTACGCGCGAGTATATCGCCGCTACCAGCCGGCGGGTATCGTTTGAGTATGTGCTGCTGCAGGGCAAGAACGACGCCCCCGAGCAGGCCGCCGCGCTGGCTGAGCTACTAAAAGACATGTTATGTCATGTTAACCTTATCCCCTGGAACCCAGTGCCGGGCGCGCCGCTGGGCCGCTCGGAGCGCGCGCGAGTGCTGCGCTTTCAGCAGGTGCTGCACGAGCGCGGCGTCGCCTGCACCGTGCGGGTCGAGCGTGGGGTGGCGATTGCGGCGGCATGCGGCCAGCTGGCCGGCGTGCCCGAGGCCTTGGCCGACCCGGCGCTAGCGCTCAGCGCGCAGTAGCACCGCATTCTACAAAGCGCAGGCCAAGCCGCGCCGGCCGGGCCTGGCGCTCCCCCAGCGCCGCATGCAGGCGCGAAGCCGCGAAGACATATGGTATGATACTGGCGCATTCCAGCAGACACCGAGGGGCGCGATGAGCAACAAACCGCAGAACTTCAAGGGCATGCGCGATCACCTGCCGGCGGCGATGATCCTGCGCCAGCACATACTGAACACACTGGTCGGCGTGTTCGAGCGCCACGGCTTCGAGCCGCTGCAGACGCCGATCATCGAGTATGCGCGCACGCTTGAGGGCAAGATCGGCGACGAGGAAAAGCTGATCTACCACTTCGAGACAGCCGGCGGCGACAAGGTAGCGCTGCGCTACGACCAGACCGTGCCACTAGCGCGGGTGGTGGCGCAGTACCAAGGCCAGCTGGTGTTTCCGTGGCGCCGCTACGCGATCGGGCAGTCGTACCGCGGCGAGCGCCAGCAGCGCGGGCGCTACCGCGAGTTCTGGCAGGCGGATGTCGACATCGTCGGCTCGGCCTCGCCGATCGCCGACGCCGAGATCATCGCGGTGCTCACCGAGGCGCTCAGGGCGCTGGGCTTCAGCGGCTTCACCACGCAGCTGAACCACCGCCAGGTGCTCGCCGGCGTGGCGCGCGCGTCGGGGCTCGACGAGGCGTCGGCCGGCGGGGTGTACCGCGCAATCGACAAGCTCGACAAGATCGGCGCCGACGGGGTGCGCGAGGAGTTGCTGAAGAGCG
>CALLYN010000158.1 GCA_937858455.1 uncultured Kouleothrix sp. | reverse complement strand
GCGCCTCGGCCAGCGCGCGCCCGACCGCCGCGAGAAAGCCGACCAGGTCGGCCGGCAGGTCGGCCTCGAACGAGATCGCGCGGAATGGCGCCTCGGCCTGGGCCTGCCCGAAGGCCTGGCCCAGCGCGGCCCACTCGTCCTCGGGCAGCGCCAGCGTGATCATATCCGGCTCGACGATCAGCTGGGCGAAGGGCGAGCGCACGCGCGCGAATGCCTCGGCGGCGGGCGCGCGTGCGCCGGGCGGCAGCCCTACCAGCACAAAGCGCTCGGGCCGCACGCGCCAGGGGCGCCGGCTCAGAATCTCGGGCACGCGCGGGTCGCTCATCGTCTTCCTCACTCCTCGTCTTCGCCGCGCCAGCTGCGGCGGCGCTCGACAAAACCCTCGATCTGGCGGTTCACCGCGTCGGGGCGCTCGATCTGCGGCAGGTGGCGCGCGTAGCGGATCAGCTCGAAGCGCGAGTTTGGCAGCTCGGCGTGGGTGCGCTGCAGCGTCGCCACCGGCACGATAAAATCGAACTGGCCGCCGACGATCAGCGTTGGTGTGGTGATCGTCGGCAGCAGGCCCCAGCCGCGCCACGGGAACAGTGTGCCCGAGAGGATGCGCTGCAGCACAAACAGCGGCGCGAAGAAGTTCGGCATCAGCACCGGCTTGAGCCGGTCGATCAGCCGCAGCGGCAGCGGCAGGCGCAGCAGCAGCTCGTAGAAGCGGTTGAGGTGCATCTCGGGCGCGGTGGCGATCAGCACCAGCTTGCTCAGCCGCTGCGGCTGGGCCGCCGCGAACGTGAGCGCGATCGGGCCGCCAAACGAGTGCGCCATCAGCACAAACGGCTCGGCCACCTTCAGCTGCTCGAGCGTCTGCGTGAAATCCCACAGGAACTCTTCGAGCGAGTAGGCCGAGTCGGGCCGATCGGACTGGCCGTGCCCGCGCAGGTCGGGCGCGATCACGCGGTAGTGGCGGCTGAAGTGGGCGATCTGGTACTTCCACTGCTCGGAATTGCCGCCCGCGCCGTGGATGCACACGATCGTGCCGCGCGCCGCGCCTTCGCTTGGGCCGGTGTCGATCACGCTCAGGCGCACCGGCAGCGAGCCGGCCACCAGGATGGTTTTGCGCGCGAAGTCCATGCTGTTGCCCGTGGTGCTTGGTGGGCGCCGTGCCGCTAGGCCTATTCGCCACAGCGGCGCAGCGCGCCGGGTTGTTCTACCACATTGGTGGGGGTTTGGGGGCGGTTTCGCCGCCCCCGAATTTCTTTTTGTGTTGCCCTGCGCGGCTCCGCCACGCAGGGCAACACAATCTATACAGCACAATCTAGTAGATGATTGCTCTATGGCTTGCGGGCCGGCTCACGCGCGCGAGCTGCCCAGCAGAAACTCGAGCAGCACGCGCGCGAACTCGTTTGGCCGCTCGTCCATCGGGTTATGCGCCGCGCCGCGCACCACCGTGTAGCGCGCGCCGGGGATCGCGGCGGCCACCTGCCGCGAGAGCGCCGGCGGCACAAGCGGGTCGAACTCGCCGCTGATCACCAGCGTGGGCAGGCTCAGCTGGGCCATGCGCCCGCCGATCGGGTTGGCGAACAGGCCGTCGAGCAGCGCCCGCAGCGCGTCGGCGTCGTGGCGGGCCATGTAGGCGACACGCCGCAGCGCCGGGCGCACCAGCCCGCCGCCGTGTGTGTGCGGCACGTACTGCGCCACCAGGTTCAGCGGGCGCGCCAGCGCCATGCTGGCGCGCAGCGCCGCCCAGCCGCCGAGCGGGTCGAGGTACGATCGCGTGAACGACGGCATCGCGTTGGGCTGGGCCGCCGGGTCTACCAGCACCAGCCGCTCGACCAGCGCGGGGTAGCGCAGCGCCAGCTCGATCGCTATGTTCCCGCCCATCGAGTGGCCCACCAGCACCACCGGCGGCAGCTCAAGCTCCTGGCACAGCGCCGCGGCGCGGCCGGCGATCTGATGCATCTGTACGCTGCCAAGCAGCGGCGTATCGCCGTGCCCCGGCAGGTCGGGTGCGAACGCGCGCGCGTGTGGCGCCAGCGCTAGCAGCGTCGACCACCAGATCTCCTTGAACGAGCTCCAGCCGTGCAGCAGCAGCATTGGCGGCCCGCTGGCACCGGCGCTCAGGTAGCGCATGCGGCTGCGCTCGGCGAACTGCTCGCCCGGCGGCTCGGCCGGGGCCAGGTTTGCCTGATGGTTCGGGCTTGGTATCATCAAGTTATACTCGCCGGCGCCTGGGCACGCTACGGCCGTTTCCACAGCCATCCGGCCAGGCAGCGTCTTTGGGCTTTGTCAGCGGCGCCGCGCGGCTGCTCAGGCCGGGTCGGCGACAATGTAGATGTCGATGCCCTGGCTGGCGCCCAGCACCTGGCGCACCAGCGAGCCACGGCGCACCTCTTCAAGGCGGCTGCGCGCCGACTCGCCCATCACAATGTGCGTGACACGATTGGCCTGCGCGAACTGGGCGATCGACTGGGCCAGCACACTGCACGGCTCGATCTTCACCACTGCGCCGAGGCGACGGGCTATCTCGAGATTGTGCTGCAGCATTGTCTGGTAGCCGGGCGCGTCGCTCTCGCCGATCTGGAAGTGCACTGCCAGCAGGTCGCCGCCAAGCGCATTCGCCAGGAATGCCGCGCGCTGGATCAGCCGCTGCGACACGGGGTTATAGCCGACGCACACCATCACGCGCGCTGCGCCCACCCACGGCGGCGGCAGATATTCCGGCTCGGGAGCGGGCTGCTGGCTCATAGCGCAGGGCTCGTCGAAACCGAGGATCTGCCAACCGGCCAGCTGGCGGGCGCGCCCTGCACCAGCAGCCGCAGATCGCGCGCGTCCGGCGGCACGTCGAAGATCAGCGGGATGCTCTTGTTGCCGCCGTCGGCGGGGATGGCCTCTTCCATGCTCAGGTCGCCGTGTTGGCCACGGCCGTATGCCGCCAGGTAGGCGCTGGAGATCGCCGGGTTCGCCGGGTAGCGCTTGCCGGCGCGATCGACCAGCACGAGCAGGTCGGGCGGGATGCGCGCCGGCGCTGTGCCGTCGTTGCCGATCGCTACCAGCGCCAGCAGAAAGCGGCCTGCCGGCTGAAACGCGCCGATGCTGCCGTCGACCAGCACTGCGTCCTCGGGCCGCAGCAGCGCGACGTGCCACTCGCCGCTCTGCACAACCTGGCCGATCGCCAGCGTTGGCCGCGTAGGCAGCGCGGCTGTTGGCGGCGCGGTGGCCGGCAGGGCCAGGGACGGCGACGCTGAAGGCGCCGGCGGGGTATCGGCGGGCG
>CALLYN010000157.1 GCA_937858455.1 uncultured Kouleothrix sp. | reverse complement strand
GAGGTGCTGCGCCAGCACTTCCGGCCCGAGTTCCTCAACCGCGTGGACGAGATCGTCGTATTCCATGCGCTGGATCGGGCGCAGCTGCGGCAGATCGTCGACATCCAGCTCGCACGGCTGCGCCGGCTGCTAAAGGACCGGCAGATCACGATCGAGCTGACCGACAAGGCCAAGGACATCGTGGTGGCCGAGGGCTACGACCCGGCGTTTGGGGCCCGGCCCTTGAAGCGGGTCATTCAGCACAAGGTCGCCGACCCCCTGGCCACCGACATCCTGCTGGGCAAGGTTGAAAGCGGCGATCACATGCTGGTGGATGCCATCGGCGACGAGCTGACGTTCACCGTCATCGAGACGCAAGCGGCCTGATCGCAGAACCAATCTGGTTTTTTCCGAGCCATGACCGGTGGTTGAGTACACCATCAGTCATGGCTCGTTTGCTTTGCGGGACAGGAACATGCCGCGCAGCCGAGTCACTTAAGGCAAATGTAGTTCGCTGTAAACAGGAATTACAGAAAATGATCGATGTGCAGCTGTGCCCGTTGTGATAGGGTGAAAGTACGGCGATCTGCGCTGCCTGTATTTTGTAGGTTGATTGACGCTATGTCGTAGGCTCGCGCGGGGTACTTATGCAGTAAGCTGGTGTCACAACCTTCCTTTCGTAACCTTTAGCCAACATCCATCGCTGCCGCCCAGGAAAGGTATTTCGAATCGGTATTCACTTCTAAAACACCACACTTATGCGACTTCCTGCCATGAAACATATTACCTCTTCAGCTTATGCCATCGTATTTGCAGCCTTCCTGACACTCCTGACAGCCTCGCCTGCCTCCGCAGGCGGCGTGGTAACGGACTGCACAACCTATGGCCCTGGACCCGGCACGCTGGCGACAGCGGTTGAAACAGAAGGACTAGTCACCTTTGCCTGCAGCGGCACGATCGTGATCCGGGACCAAATTTTCGTGCCGGGTCACCGTCTCGTGATCGACGGCAGCGGCCAGACGGTCATTCTCAGCGGCGGCAATCAGAACCGGCTCTTCAATGTTGGCGGAGGAGCCACGCTCGAACTGCACAGGATCACGCTTACCAACGGCAACGCCGGCAGTGGGGGCGGTGGCGCCATCACAACCGGCGGCTATGTCACGATCACCAACAGCGCCCTGCTCAGCAATACGGCCGCCTACGGCGGAGCCCTGGAGATTTACAATGGGGGCGTGCTGATCCAGAACAGCACACTCGCCGGCAACCAGGTCCTGGACCCGGACCCAGATTTGGGGGGAGGCGGAGCAATCAACCAGTATTACAACATCGATGCGTCGAACGATAAGCCACTTGTCGTGATCCAGAACAGCACCATCGCCTACAACTACGCGGTAAAGGCTGGGCGTGAGGGCATATGGCAGGAGAACGGGATCCTGCGCCTCCAATATAATGTCATCGCACACAATGGCACGGGCAACTGCAAGATCGATGCCCCGCACAAGGAGATCCAGTTTTTTTCTACCGGCAACCTCGACAACGACGGCACCTGCTCGCCGGCAATCCAGGCCGACCCTGCACTCTTGCCGCTGGGCAGCTATGGTGCGAACACACCCATGTTTGCACTGCAGCCAAACAGTCCCGCCATCGACGCCGCACCTGCCAACACCTGTGCAGGCACAGTCGACCAACGCAGCGTTCTGCGCCCGCGCGACGGCAACCGCGACGGCACAGCTGGATGCGACTTGGGCGCCTATGAGTATGGCGACCGCTACCTGGCGGCGGCAGCCAACGGCGACGGGCTGGCCGGTTACTGGAAGTTTGACGAAACCGGCGGCGCCTCGTCGCTGGACTCCGCCGGGCACAATCTACTCGCAGTTCTGCAAGAAGGCGCGAGCTTCACTGCGGCGCATGCGCCGCTGCTCTTTGTTGCCCCCAATTCCCTCCAGAGTAGTCTTGGTGCCGGTGCGCTTGTCAACGATGCACCGGCGCTGAACCCCGTGACCGAACTGACGGTGGCAGCATGGGTGAAATTAAGTAATACCGGCGGCACGCAGGCGATCGCTTCCAAGCTTGTGGGCGACGCTGCGGGCGCTGGTTATGCATTACTGGTGCGCGATGGTGCGCTGTCGGCCGAAGCGTGGGATCTCTCAAACCAGCGGCACGTGATTACCAGCAGCATCACGCCGGGGACCTGGCTGCACGTTGCGATGACGTATAAGGCCAACGGCGCGATGGCGGCCTACATCAACGGGCGCCAGGCCGGAACGAAAGGCGTAGCCAGCCCCTTGGGTGTCAGTGGTGCGCCGTTGCGTATGGCCGTGGATGGCGCGATCGACGACGTGCGCGGCATGCTTGCGGCGATCGGCCTGGCTACGCCGGCGCTCGAGTTCGGCCTGCGCTGGCTCGAGCAGCGCGCCCCCGCGTGCCCGCAGCCCACGCTGGTACATGGCGACTTTCGCATCGGCAATGTGCTCGTTGGCCTGGGCGGCCTGAGCGCGGTGATCGACTGGGAGTTCGCGCACGTCGGCGATCCGCACGAGGATCTCGCGTGGGCCTGCGTGCGCGACTGGCGCTTCGGCAACGACGCGCTGCGCGTTGGCGGGGTGGGCGAGCTTGCGCCATACATTGCCGCCTACCAGGCCGCGTCGGGCCGCAGCGTCGACGGCGCGGCGCTACGCTTCTGGGAGATCCTGGGCAATGTGCGCTGGGCCGCGACGTGCCACAGCCAGGCCCATCGCCACCTTTCCGGCGCCGACCCAAGCGTCGAGTACGCGAGCCTGGGCCGCCGCGCCGCCGAGATGGAGCTCGAGTTTCTGAGCCTGATTGAAGAAGCAGCCGGGAGCTAAGCAGCAAAATGCGCGAGTTCTCGGCGCCTGGTTCGCGAGGCGCTATGTTCGACCATCCAACCGCCGCCGAGCTGATCGCCGCTGCGCGCGAGCATATCGAGCAGCATGTTCTGCCGGCGCTGGCCGAGCCGCGGCTGCGCTTCCAGACACTCGTGGCCGCGAATGTGCTGGCAATCGCCGAGCGCGAGCTGGCGCACGGCGAGCTCGCGCTGGTCGCAGCCTGGGTGCGGCTCGGCATACTGCTGAACCAGCAAGCCACCACGCCGCCGGCCGGCGCGGCGCTGCGCGCGGCCGTGCACGAGCAAGAGCAAGCGCTGTGCGCTGCTATCCGCGCAGGCGACTTCGACGCAGCGCCGCGCCAGGCACAGCTGCTGGCCCACCTGCGCGCCACTGCCGCCGCCGAGCTTGCCGCCGCTAACCCGCGCTACCTCGCACGTGTACAGCCCGGCTAATAGAGCATAAGACTTACCCAGTTAGCGCCCTCAGCCCTCGGCAGAGCGGTGCTATGCTCGGTATCGTGTGCGGTTTTCCGCGCTCCGCGCGGAAAACCGCACACAGAAGATGATGACACAAGTCTCGAAGGCGCGCCGCAGCCGCGTGTTCTTTGCGTCTTTGTGTCTATTTGCAACGTACTGGGCCTACGTGTCGCCCGTCATCGCGCGCAGCGCGGCTAGCTCGTGCTGCAGATCGACCATCTGGCGGCGCATGTGCAAAATCACCTCGACACCGGCCAGGTTTACGCCCAGATCGTCGACCAGGCGCTTGATAAAGCGAATCTGCTCCACATCCTCGTCGCTGAAGCGGCGGATGTTGCCGGGGCTGCGCTGTGGCGCGATCAGCCCGCGCCGCTCGTACATCCGCAGGCTCTGCTCGTGCATGCCACATAGCTCGGCGGCAATTTTGATCGTGTAGTAGTGCTTTTCCATAGTGTTACGGCTTGCGCAGTTGACGCGTTCTGCCTTCGGCAGAGCGCTCCTTGATTGTTTCTCTGCGCGCGATATCTCCGCGATCCGCGCGAAAATAGCGCATACAAAGGTAGCTGCCGCAGGCAAAAGTGCGGCACTGAGATGCCGAACAGCGCAGCTGCGTAAGTCCTAGCTCAAGCCTGGCCCCAATCACTACGATTGCCGCACCCGCTGCAGCTCTTCCACCAGCTCGCGCTCGCGCTCGGAGAGCCGCGTCGGCAGCTGAGCCTCGAGCTTGACATACAGGTCGCCGCGCGTCTCGGGCGCGCGCAGCCGCGGCATGCCCTGCCCGCTAATGCGGAACTTGCGGCCATTCTGCGTGCCCGCCGGTACGCTTAGCGTCACCGTCTTGCCGCCGATGATCGGCACGCGTGCCGTGCCGCCTAGCATCATGGTGAACATATCCACCGGCACCGCCGCCTCCAGATCGTCGCCACGCCGCTCGTAGCGGCTGTCGGGCAGCACCTTGACGATCAGAAACAGGTCGCCGCGACGGCCGCCGCCAATGCCCGGCGCGCCCTCGCCGGCCACCCGCACGCGCGATCCGGTCTCGACGCCTGGCGGCACTTTCACCGTGATGGTGCGCGGCGAGCCGTTGGGGTTGCTGAACTGCAGCACGCGCTGCGTGCCGCTGAAGGCTTCTTCAAGCGTTATCTCGGCCTCGTGCTCGACCGGCTGCCCGTCCATGCGCAGCCCGCCCGCGCCGCGCGCCGAGGGGCGCGCGCCCG
>CALLYN010000156.1 GCA_937858455.1 uncultured Kouleothrix sp. | reverse complement strand
TCGCAGTGATCGAGGCCGGCCGCGTGGCCGAGCTTGGCACGCACGACGAGCTGATGGCGCGCGATGGGCTGTACGCGCGCCTGTACCAGATGCAGTTCCGCGCTAGCCAGCCGACCGATCGAGAATATGATCGATGAAGCCGTACTCTTTGGCCTCGCCAGCCGTCAGGAAGCGGTCGCGGCTGAAGTCGATCTCGACCTGATTGGCCGTCTTGCCGGTGCCCTGGCCGATCAGCTCGCTTGTCAGCCGCTGCAGGCGCAGCAGCTCGTTCACGGCGCGCTCGACATCCGGCGCCGAGCCTTCCATGCCGGCCGAGGCCGGGTGGAAGTGGATCGTCGAGTTCGGCAGCGCGTAGCGCTTGCCCTTGGCGCCGCCGGCAAGCAGCACGGTGGCCATGCTGCCGGCCATGCCGATGCACACCGTGTTCACGTCGGGGCTGATCAGCTGCATGGTATCGTAGATCGCCAGGCCGTCGCGGACGCTGCCGCCGGGGCTGTTGATGTAGAACCAGATATCGCGCTCGGGGTCGCTGTGCTGTAAGAAGAGCAGCTGCGCCACCAGCGCAACCGACACGTCCTCGTCGATCGGCGAGCCGAGCATGATCACGCGCTCTTGCAGCAGGCGCGAGAAGAGATCCCAGGCGCGCTCGCCACGCGGCGTTCGTTCAATGATCGTTGGAATTCTGACGGAAGGCATTCTACTTTCTCCTCGCGACGAGCCAGCATTGGCCGGGTTAAGTATAGCATATCGGCGCCAGCCCCGAATGTGCGCTGATCACAATCGTGGCCGCCCGTGCAGCGCGACTTCCTAGTGCGGCGCATCCATGTTGCCCAATGCCAGATAGTACCATGGGTTCATTGAGGCCGCCGCGCGCCTGCGCTATGATAATACATGCTACTACACACGCAAGTACGCAGCCACAGCACGCAACGACACAAGGAGGAGCCGATGGCGGTATCGGAGTTGATCCAGCCGAGCAAGGTGCGGGTGCCCTGGTCGCTACGCGGCAAGGTCGAGATCGGCCCCTTGCAGTTTGTCGGCCAGAACACGCTGGGCCTGCCGTATGTGCAGGGCCAGATCCGCAATCGCTCGGGCCGGCCGCTCAGCCTGCGCATTGTTGTGCGGGTGCTGAACGAGCAGCGCCAGCCGATCTTCAGCGGCGCGCCTGGCATCCTCGACACCTTTGCGCTTGAAGCGCAGCAGCAGCGCGCCTTCCGCGTCAGCCTGCACGACGACGGGCCATCCGGCCAGCGCGACCGCCAGCGCATGTGGCTGACGCGCTCAGGAGTCGAGATCAGCATCGAGAGCTAATTGCCGCGCTGCTGTGCTTTTCGCCGCCAGCCCCCGCCGAATGCAGGCGAGGGGCTGTTGTTTTCCCTGCCTCGTATCGCGGCTAGCCCAGCAGGCCGCCGTGCCCAAGCGCGACGATATCGCGGCGCGCGATGTACTCGCCGGCGAGCAGGCGCGGCAGCAGCAGATCGACGATGTTGGTGTCGCGCGAGCGCACGCAGCCGGGCGCGCCCAGCACCGGTATGCGCGCGTCGCCGGCGCCGATGTAGGCCAGCAGCAGCAGGTTGCCCGGCTCGACGGGCGCGCCGTAGTGCTCGACGCGCCCGCCGGCCATGCGGATCCCCTGCGGCGTCACGTCGTCGCGATCCATGATCGACGTTTCGCCAGCTACAATCACCAGCTCGGCGCCGGAATCGCGCAGCTGGCCGATCGCGCCAGCCACCGCCAGCTCCTCGGGCGCGACATAGTGCGTCGCGATCACCGCCGAGCCCAGCTCGGCCACCCGCGCGGTGATCGCGGGGATGAAGGCGCGCAAATGGGGCCGCATCGTCAACATCGCGTCGGCGCACGGCCTCGTCGCCTCGCCCTTCAAGTCGGCCTATGTCTCGGCCAAGCACGGCATCGCTG
>CALLYN010000155.1 GCA_937858455.1 uncultured Kouleothrix sp. | reverse complement strand
GCGCCGCCAGCAACATCAGGCCAAGCACGTCGGCCTTCACGCGCGGCCGCTGGCGGCCGCGCTCGAGCGCCACCACCACGGCGCCGAGAATGATCAGCAGCGCGGCGCCAAGCTGCGGCAGGCTGAGCTGCTCGCCGAGAAACACCAGCCCGAGCACATAGCTGAAGATCGCGGTGGTTTGAAACAGCGGCACCACCAGCGACGTTTCGTCGCGCTGAAGCGCGTAGTAGTACGGCAGCAGGCTGAGCACATACAGCACGCCATTCACCAGCACGATCGCGGCGTGCAGCGGCGTGATGCTCAGCACATGCGGCTGCACAAGCGCAATGATCGGCAGCAGCACCACCCCGACGGCAGCCGAGTAGATCATCAGCGTGCCCACACTGCGGCGCTGGCCGAGCAGGTATTTATCGATGTGATTGCTCAGCGCCCAGAGCGCGGGCGCGAGAGCCGCAAGCAGAAACCAGAGCATCTATCTTCTCGGGTGCAAAGCCCTTCGAGCGGCGCCGGGGATAGGCCATCGTGCCACAACCCCACGCTCGGCGCGCCCGTGGCCCACGCGCCGGCCAGGCCAGGCGCGCACTGTTTGCACAGTTACCGTTTGACGTCGGCGAATAGGCGCGATCTGGCACGATGAAAATCACGCCATCCGGCTCGCTACTTGCGTATGCGTATCGTGGGAACCTGCCGTGCGCGATGCGGCAGACGGCCGCATACACTACAGGGTTACAGAGTATACCATAGAAGCAACAAGGATTGACGCACAAGCCAAACGGCTGCAGCGGCGCCAAAGCGCCCACGCTTTGACGGCACCCTCAAACGGCTGTACCATTCGCGCGACGCACCGCCCGATTATCGTAGAGTTACGCACTTGCGCTATTGGCTTCCTCGAGCGGCGAGATGGCAGCCTGCGGCAGCTCCGTATGCGGTGTTTCCGCGCTCCGCGCGGGAAAACCGCATACAATACACGAAGAGAGTACCACTCTGCCGAAGGCTGAGAGCGCCAGCTGCGTAAATCCTACATAGAATAGAGCGCCGACGAGCAATGAGCCAAGCCGCGCCTCCGCGCATTCTGATCATCAGCCACGACGTAGTCGGCCAGCGCATGGCCGGGACGGGCATCCGCGCCTGGCAGATCGCGCGCGCGCTCGCGCGCCTGGGCGACCTGACGCTGATCGCCCCCGGCGCGATCGATCTGGCGCCCGATGGGTTTCGTGCCGGCGGCTACACCTGGGGCGACGCGGCTACGCTGGCGCGGTGGCTGGCTGCGGCCGACCTGGTGGTGGCGAATGGGTTCGTGCTGGAAGCCCACCCCGAGCTGGCGACGATCGCACAGCCGCTGGCGCTCGACCTGTACGACCCGGTGTTGCTCGAAAACCTCGAGCTGCTGCGCGCGGCGCCCGCCGAGGTCACCGCGCAGTCGCCCGAGAGCATCGGCTTCTTCATGACGGCCGTGCGGCGGATGGCGGAAGGGCTGCCACCGGTCGGCGAGGTGACCCCGGCGATCCAGGCGGCGGCTGATTACTACGGCACTCTCCTGACCTTCAGCCGCATAGCACTCCTGGTCGCCTGCGCGGCACTCGCGCTGTTCTGCGTGAACGCGGCGCTGCGCAACGTGCAGCGGGAGTTCCGTGCGCGGAACGTGGTCGAGCGCTGGTGCACGCTGGCCCTCTGGCTCGCCGCCGGCATCTCGGTCGCGACCACGGCCGGCATCGTCTTCTCGGTCCTGTTCGAGTCGATCCGCTTCTTCGGCAAGGTCCCGATCACCGAGTTCCTGTTCGGGCTGCAATGGAGCCCACAGACGGCCCTGCGGGCCGATCAGGTCGGGTCGTCCGGCGCCTTCGGTGCCGTGCCGCTGTTCGCCGGCACCCTGCTGATCACCTTCATCGCCATGCTGGTCGCCGGCCCGATTGGCATGTTCTCGGCGATCTACCTCTCGCAATATGCGAGCCCCGCATTTCGCGGTCTGGCCAAGCCGGTCCTGGAGATCCTGGCCGGCATCCCGACCGTGGTCTACGGCTTCTTTGCTACGCTCACCGTGGCGCCGGCGATCCGTGGAGTCGGCGAATCGGTCGGGCTCGACGTCTCCTCCGAGAGCGCCCTCGCAGCCGGGCTGGTGATGGGGATCATGATCATCCCCTTCGTCTCCTCGCTCGCCGACGATGCGATCTCGGCCGTGCCGGTGGCGCTGCGCGACGCCTCCTACGGCCTCGGCGCCACGCGGGCGGAGACCATCGGCCAAGTGCTGATCCCGGCCGCCCTGCCGGGCATCATCGCGGGCTTCCTCCTGGCGATCAGTCGGGCGGTCGGCGAAACCATGATCGTGGTGATGGCCGCCGGCTTGGCCGCCAATCTGACCGCCAACCCGCTGCAGGCGGTGACCACGGTCACCGTCCAGATCGTGACCCTGCTGGTGGGCGATCAGGAGTTCGACAGCGCCAAGACCTTGTCCGCCTTCGCGCTCGGACTGGTGCTGTTTCTCGCCACCCTTTGCCTCAACATCGTGGCGCTCTACGTCATGAAGACCTATCGAGAAAAATATGACTGAGGCGGCCGTCGGCTCACCGCTTGCCCGGCTGACCGCCGGCGCGCGGCCCACCTTCGAGGACAGCGCGGCGCTGACTCGCCGCCGCTACCGGCGCGAGGCCATGCTCAAGGGCTTGGGGCTCAGCGCTATAGCGTTGGCTCTGGGCCTGCTCGGCATTCTCCTGTTCACCATTGTCTCGCAAGGTCTGCCGGCGTTTCGCACCGCCTTCGTCAAGCTCGACATCAGCTTCGACGCGGCGGTGATCGACCCGCAGGGCGGCCGGCTGGCCTCGTTGTCACTCGACGGTGTCGAGCTGTTGGTGACCGAGGGGGCCAAGCCCACCCGGTGGGGATCGTTCCCGATGATCCCGTGGTGCGGCCGGCTCCGCGACGGGCTGTTGTCCTACGACGGTGAGCACCGGTTCCCGCTCACCAGCCCGCCCCACGCCAACCACGGGTTCACTCACATCCGCCCGTGGACCGTCACCGGTCCGGGCGAGCTGCGCATCGAGCTGAGCGCCCCCGACGACGAGGCGTCGAGGGCGTGGCCGTTCGGCGGGTACGCGGTGCAGCGCTTCGAGCTCGACGAGTCGTCACTGCTGGTGAG
>CALLYN010000154.1 GCA_937858455.1 uncultured Kouleothrix sp. | reverse complement strand
GGCGGCCACATTCGTGGCCGCCACCCGCCAGAACAAGTGGATACGTGGAATTTGGTATCTGTGTTCTCTGTGTCTCTGTGGTGAGTAAAATCCCGTTGTAATACCAAGCCCGGAGCCTTTATGCAGCTCGACCCGAACACCGCCCAGATCGTAAGCGCCTCGCTGCTGCGCATGCACGCCCGCAGCGCGTTCTTCACCTCGCTGGCGCTGTTCGCGCGCTTCGAGGTGAGCTTCGAGATCCCCACCGCCGCCACCGACGGCCGCACGATCTTCGTCAACCCGCGCTTCTTCGACACGCTCACCACCGCCGAGCAGGACGCCGTGCTGGTGCACGAGGTGCTGCACGCCGCGCTGCTGCACGTGCCGCGGCGCGGCGGCCGCGACCCGCGCCTGTGGAACATCGCCGCCGACTACGTGGTGAACGGCATGCTGGCGCACGAGGGCTACAGCCTGCCGGCCGGCGGGCTGCGCAACCAGCAGCTCGAGCACCTGAGCGTCGAGGAGGTGTACGAGCAGCTGCTGCGCGATCAGCAGCAGGAAGACGAGCAGCCGCAGCCCGACCTGCTCGACGCCCGCCCTGCCGACGCGCAGTCCGGCGACGAGCCGGGCGAGCCGGCCGACGCCGAGGCGCGCAAGCGGGCGCTCGAGAAGCACTGGGGCCAGGCGCACGAGCAGGCGAAGATCGTGGCCGAGGGCACCACGATCGGCAAGGCGCCCGCCGGGCTGGCGCGCGAGCTGGGCAGCCTGGTGCCCTCGAAGCTCGACTGGCGCAGCTACCTGTGGCGCTACCTGGTGCAGACGCCGACCGACTTCCAGCACTTCGACCGGCGCTTTGTCGGGCGCGGCATGTACCTGGAAACGATTTCGGGCGAGCACCTCAATGTGCTGCTGGCCGTCGATACCAGCGGCTCGATCGACCGGGCAGCCGTCGAGCTGTTTCTTGGCGAGGTGCGCGGCATCCTGCGGGCCTACCCGCACCTGCGCTGCGACCTGTACTACGCCGACGCGGCGCTGTACGGCCCGCACCGGCTCACGCCAAGCTCGCCGCTGCCGCCGGTGCAGGGCGGCGGCGGAACCGACTTCCGGCCATTCTTCGAGCGCATCCCGAAATACCGCCCGCCGTGGGAGCCGTCGGTGGCGATCTACCTTACCGACGGCTATGGCGAGTTTCCCGAGCGCCCGCCGCGCTGCCCGGTGCTGTGGGTGGTGACGCCCGGCGGCATGGCGCTGGATCGCTTCCCGTTCGGCCAGACGGTGCGCCTGCTGCCGAGCGCAAAGTAGCACGCCGGGCGGGGGCAAAGCTGCGCTTTCGCCTACTCCTCGGTGGGGAGCCCTGCGGTGTAGCGCAGCCACACCTCGTAGGCCTGCAGCTCGGCCACGCCCGGCCGCGAGAACACCACATCGTAGTGCGGGCCTACGCCGCCGCGCGTGTCGTTGGTGTCCCACGCGCGAATCACAAAGTGCTGCGACCCAACCAGCACCGCCAGCTTGTCTTCGAGCGCGAACGCCGGCACATCCTCAAGCGCCCTGGCGTGCAGCCGCGCGCCGCGCGCCTCGCCCTCCCAGCGCGTGTCGATCGTCAGGCTCTGGCCGCTCGCCGCGATCTCCCAGACGTGCGCCGGCGCATCGTAGCCCTGCGTCTCGCCGATCCAGCGGCCGGCAAACAGCGCCGCGTGCTTCTCCGCGTTGCTCATATGCTCACTCCCATGTCGCGTCGCCAAAGAACTCGCCGTGGTCGCGCGCGAGAAACGCCTCGATCGCCGCGCGCTTGTCGCCCAGGCGGAACTCGGAGCCGTGGCCGGGGTAGCACACCGTGTCGTCGTGCCAGCCCAGGATCACGTCGCGCAGGACGCGCAGCGTGGTCTTGAAATCAGCCGCCGAGGTGGTGCGGCCCGGCCCGCCGTCGAAGATCGTATCGCCGACGACGACGCGGCGGTCGCCCTCGATCGCATAGCACAGCATGTCGGGCAGGTGGCCGGGCGTGGCGATGGCGCGCAGCGTGTGGCGGCCAACCGCGACCGTGTCGCCGTCGGCCAGCACGCGGTCGGCGGCGAGCTGCAAGCTTTTGAAGTACGGCCCGGCGTGCGCCAGCAGCGGCACGCCCAGGCGCGCGCGCATCGGCTCAAGCGCGCCGACGTGGTCGGGGTGGGTGTGCGTGAGCAGAATGGCCACCGGCGCGCTGCCGGCGAGCATCGCGTCGAGCGCCGCAGGGTCGGCGCCGGGGTCGATCAGCACGCTGGCGCGCGTGTCGGGGCACACCAGCGCGTAGCTGTTCATGGACCAGGGCCCGACCGCGCGAGTGCGCAGCTCCATGGCGTTCTGCTGGGGCATATAGGCTCCTCTCTCAAACAGCTTCTGAGTAAACTTATACCAACTCCGTTTGATTACTTGTGTTTTCTTGTGCGGCGCCCGGCTTTG
>CALLYN010000153.1 GCA_937858455.1 uncultured Kouleothrix sp. | reverse complement strand
CGATTTGCAGACGTAGCCCTGGCCGAGAGGTCGGGGCTTCTTCTTGTTATCGACTGGGTCGTGACGAAGGTCGTTCTGGTCAGCGAACCGCTAAAGAGCACTTCCGCCGCGTCTGGTTCTGCGGCAAACTTCCCATGCGGCAGTTGTCCGAAGACGAGGCTGGTCTTCGGCTTTGCGTGACGTGGAACACGCCACGCGTTGGGAGGAAAAAACATGAGAAAGCTCGTACTTACTGGAGCAATGCTGACGGCACTTGCGCCGGCGCTTGTCGCATACACCCCTTCGGCCTTTGCGACGATCCTGAATAACGTTGGGTGCGAGGATGGTGGGTGCACGGTGCCGGAAATTGATACCGGTGCGGGTCTGCTAGCCCTCGCACTCGGCGGCGGCGCGGCCAAGCGCAGTGCCCGAGGCTAGCTCCTCCCAGTAGCTCCCGCTCGCCGCGTCGACAATATGCAGCCCGACTTCGGCAGCCGAGCCGCGGTAGCCCAGCAGCAGGCGACCGTCGGCGATCACGCCGCCGCCAATGCCGGTGCTGACGGTCAGGTACACCAGGTTGCGCCGGCCGCGCCCAGCGCCGAACATCCACTCGCCCAGCGCGGCGGCGTTGGCGTCGTTGCCCAGCTCGACCGGCAGGGCGCAGCGTTCGGCCAGAATCGCGCGCAGCGGCACATTGTTCCATCCGGGGATGTTTGGCGGGTCGAGCACCACGCCCTCGAACGGGTCGAGCGGGCCGGGCGCGCCTACGCCAATACCGATCAGCGCGCCGCCGGCCGGCAACGCCGCGCGCACCTGCACCACGCAGTCGACGATCTGGTCGATCACTGCGGCGGAGCCTTCGTCGGCGGCGGTGCGCACCCGGACTTCGTCGTAAAGCTGGCCCTGTTCGTCGGCCAGGGCGGCGCGCAGCTGCGTTCCCCCCAAATCGACGCCAATGATGTAGCGCATACAGCTTTGTTCCTCGTTGCAATCACCTCGTGGGCATTATAGCATCGCGCCGGGCGCGCCAGGATGACAAGTTCGCAACGTTTGCCGCAGCCGCATCGCAAAGCTTGTCACCTTGTCGCGAGCATGCTATACTTGCCGCTCAGCAAGCGCACCAGCCATCCGGGGGTTTGCATGAAGCTGCGTCACAGCGCCCGAACCGACGTTGGCAAAACCCGCGATCACAACGAAGATAACTTTGGCGTTGGCGGCGACGAGCGGGCCGCGCAGCTTGGCGAGCTGCTGGTGGTCTGCGATGGTATGGGCGGCCATGCCGCCGGCGAAGTCGCCAGCCAGATTGGCGTCGAGACGATCCTGGCCAACTACTATGGCGACTCGTCGGACGATCGCCAGTCTGCGCTCGAGCAGGCGTTCGAGCAGGCCAACAGCTCGATCTTCGCGCGCGGCCAGGGCAGCATGGGCACCACCGGCGTGGCGGCGCTGCTGCACCACGACGCGCTGCATATCGCCAATGTCGGCGACAGCCGGGCCTACCTGGTGCGCGACGGCGAGATCCGCCAGGTATCGCGCGACCACTCGTTTGTGAGCGATCAGGTGGCGGCCGGCCTGATCACCGCCGACCAGGCGCGCTTCTCGCCACACCGCAATGTCATCACCCGCGCGCTGGGCTACCAGCCCGACGTGACGGTCGACCTGTTTCGGCTGCCGCTGCAGGTCGGCGACATTGTCGTGCTCTCGTCGGACGGCCTGCACGGCCTGGTGACCGACGCCGAGATCCTGCAGATTGCCGGCGAGCAGCCGCCCGAGCAGGCTACCCAGGCGCTGATCGACCTGGCCAACAGCCGCGGCGGCACCGACAACATCACGGTGATGATCGCCCGCGTCGACGGGCTGGAGTGGTACGGCGAGGGCGCGCCCGCCCCCGACGACCTGCATGATCGAACGACGATCGAGCTGCCCGCCACCGAGCGCCTGGCCGCGCGCGCCGAGGCGCCCACCGAGCCGCGCGCCGGCCGCTGCGAGCAGCTGCTCGCGCTCCTCGAGCACCTCTGCAGCGGCGAAGACAACCCGCGCGACCTCTACCAGTGGGTGCTCAAGTGGCTGGCCTACCCCATCCAGCACCCCGGTGCCAAGATGCGCACCGCGCTCATCGTCCACGGCCCCCAGGGCGTCGGCAAAAACCTCTTCTTCGAGAGCGTGATGTCCGTCTACGGCCCCTACGGCCGCATCGTCGACCAGAGCGCGATCGAGGACAAGTTCAACGACTGGGCCTCGCGCAAGCTCTTCCTCATCGGCGACGAAGTGGTTGCCCGCCAGGAGCTCTACCACAACAAGAACCGCCTCAAGCAGTTCGTCACCGGCGAGTGGATCCGCATCAACCCCAAGAACGTCAGCGCACACGACGAACGCAACCACGTCAACATCGTCTTCCTGTCCAACGAGAAGCAGCCCCTCGTTCTCGAGCAGGACGAC
>CALLYN010000152.1 GCA_937858455.1 uncultured Kouleothrix sp. | reverse complement strand
GCCGCCGAGGTTGCCGGGGCGATCACACCAGTGCCGGGCGGCACCGGGCCGGTGACGAATATGATGCTGCTGCGCAATGTGCTGCGCGCGGCGGCCGATTCGTAGCTCAGGCCGGGCCTGCGTCGCGGCGCATCACGGCCAGGCTCATCTGGCGATTGCGCGCGATCCGGCTGAGCGCTGCGGCGATGCTGGCCATGCGCCGAAAGTAGCGCGGCATGGCCGGCTGGCCGATCTGGTAGAAGCCAAACCGCTGGTAGAATGGCACTGTCGGGCTGGCGCACATCAGGTGCAGGGTTCCCGGCTCGCGCGCCAGCAACGCGCGCACGACCGCCGCGCCCAGGCCCTGGCCCTGCCACTCGGGCACCACGGCGATCGAAGCCAGCTCGCGGCTGCCGTCGCGGTGCGGCTTCACCTGGCCAACCGCGATCAGCCCGCCGCTCTCCTCGACCACCAGAAAGCGCTGCCAGTCGAGGCCGAATGGGTTGATGCGCGCCGCGCGTACGATCGCGGTGATCGCTCGCTGGTCGGCGGCTATGGCCGGGCGAATAGATAGCGGTGCGCGCGTCGTGTACTGCATCTACGTGGCGTTTTGTATCTTGGGCTGAGGTGGTTTTCGCTGAAGGCGCTCGGATGCTGGCGTGGAGCGCCAACTTCCGAGCGCAAAAGAAGTGCTACCGTTCAGGAACCTGGGAAGCCCACATCTCCCGGATTGGTGGGTGAGCGGGAGCGGCTTTGCCGCCCCCGCAGATGCTTTCGCGCTCTGACGCGCGAAAATGCATCCCTTTGGCAAGCTAGCTGCCGAAGCGCTTTGCCACTTCTTTCCAGTTGACCGTGTTCCACCAGGCCTCGAGATATTTCGCGCGCAGGTTCTGGTATTTGAGGTAGTAGGCGTGCTCCCACACGTCGACGCCCAGGATCGGGGTCTGGCCGTCCATCAGCGGGCTATCCTGGTTGGCGGTGCTGATCACCTGAAGTTTACCGTCGGCGCCTAGCACCAGCCACGACCAGCCGCTGCCGAAGCGCTTGACGCCGGCGTCGTTGATCTTAGCCTTGAGGTCGGCAAAGCTGCCAAACGCGGTGTTGATCGCTTGGGCTAGCGCGTCGGTGGGCTCACCGCCGCCACCCGGCCCCATGATCTCCCAGAACAGGGTGTGGTTGACGTGGCCGCCGACGTTGTTGCGCACGGCGGCGCGGATGGCCTCGGGCACGTCGTTGATGTGCTTGAGCAGCTCCTCGGCGCTGTACTTCTGCAGGTCGGCGTAGCTCTCGAGGGCGGCGTTGGCGTTGGTAACATACGCGGCGTGGTGCTTGTCGTGGTGGATCTGCATCGTCTGCGTATCGATGTGCGGCTCGAGCGCACTATAGTCGTACGGCAGCGGCGGCAATGTGAAAGCCATCGAAGTCCTCCTTACCCAATCACAGATCGCGCGCGGTCGTTCCGCGCGCCCTTCACAAATCGGTGGCCAAGCGCGTATGCGCCCAGATCTAGCCAGGGCCGATGCGGTAGCGGCAGCATGTGCCGCCTTCGGCGATTAGATCTTCGCGCACCAGCGGCGTGCCCAGCACATCCTCGTAGAGCTTCAGCTCGTGCTCGCACGCCTGCGGGTAATCGCGCGCTACACAGTCGACGGGGCAGTTGTGCTCGGTGAGTGTGTAGCTGCCGTCGGCGTGGTGCTGAAACTCGCACATGTAGCCTTGCTCGGTGAGCGCTGCGGCAAGCTCGGCAACTTGCTCGGCGCGAGCTTTGCCGGCGAGGCGCGGTGCTAGCTGCCGGGCAAGCTGCAAGCGGCGTGCCTCGAACAGCTGATCGATCGCGGCCACGCCGCCCTGCGCCTCGACAAACGCCAGCGCGTCCATGGCCAGCCGGTCGTAGCGTTTGGGGAACAGTGTGTCGGCCTGGCTGGTGAGGCCGTACAGGTGGCTGGGCCGCCCGACGCCACGCCGCACGCCGGTGGTGCACACGAGGCCGTCGCGGTCGAGCATGGCCAGGTGCTGGCGGATGCCCACCGCGCCGATCCCAAGCGCGTCGCTCAGCTCGGCGGCGGTCATCTGGCCGTGCCGGCGCAGCAGCTGCACGATCTGCAGGCGCGTCTCGCCTTGTTCGCGGTGCTCGGGGGTCATGCGGCATTCCTGTTGATTACGATGCCTCAAATCATTTGGCGCCCTGAGTATAGCACTCGCGTTTTGGCTTTGTCAAGAAAATACTATCGAAACTGACCTTTTGGACAGGACGGCGATATGGGTGAGCGGCAGGCCGGAGCGAGTGCGGCGCTGGTGGCGCATGCCTCGTGGCGCGCCGGCCGGTGTGGGCTGGCCCTGAGGCATGCGCGCGCGGCGCTGAGGCTGGCACGGCTGCATTGCTCCACACATCGCGGCTGCGTGCGAATCAGCCGCCGCACAAGAAAAAGAAATTTGGGG
>CALLYN010000151.1 GCA_937858455.1 uncultured Kouleothrix sp. | reverse complement strand
CCGAGTCCGGCGGGCCGCCGGCGCGCGCGCTGCTGAGCGCGATCTACAGCCGCACCGGCCGCGCGCATATCGTTGGGGTCACCGGCTCGCCCGGCGCCGGCAAAAGCACCCTGGTGAACGCGCTGGCGCTGCACTGGCGCCGCGCCGGCAAAACCGTGGGCATTATCGCGGTCGACCCGACCTCGCCGTTTACGGGCGGGGCCATCCTCGGCGACCGGATCCGCATGCAGCCGCTCGGCGGCGACCCCGGGATCTTCATCCGCAGCATGGCCAGCCGCGGCCGCCTTGGCGGCATCGCCCACGCTACCAGCGACGCGATCGACCTGCTCGACGCCGCCGGCTTCGATATGGTGCTGGTCGAGACGGTCGGCGCCGGCCAGAGCGAGGTCGAGATCGCCAGCGCCGCCCATACCACCATGGTGATCGAGGTGCCCGGCATGGGCGACGACGTGCAGGCGATCAAGGCCGGCATCCTCGAGATCGCCGATATCTTCGTGGTGAACAAGGCCGACCGCGAGGGCGCCGACGCGACGGTGCACCAGCTGCGCGCGATGCTGCGCCTCGGCGGGCCGCCGCGCGATGGCTGGGAGCCGCCGATTGTGCCGGCGGTGGCGATGCGCGAAGAGGGCATCGCCCAGGTTGCCGCGCAGGTCGAGCGCCACCTGGCGCACCTCACCGATACCGGCCAGAAGCTGGCGCGCGAGCGCCAGCGCGTGGCGCGCGAGTTCGAGCTGATCGTCCAGGAGGCCGCGCTCGAGCGCGTGCGTGCGCGCCTGGCCGGCGGCTGGGACGCGCTGCTTACGCGCCTGGCCGAGCGCGAGATCGACCCGTTCAGCGCCGCCGGCGAGCTGCTAGCCTGAGAGGATGCCCAGCAGCAGGTGCGATCCGACGGCTGCCCTCTGGCTGCTTCCCCCGCCGTAGCCGCGCAACAAGCGCGCCATGCCAAACGTCTCACCCTCAATTGGTACCAACAGGTCTTTTACGCGCGGCCAAGATTGTGGTATAACGTAGAACAAATAAAACTCAAACCATGCTCTGCTGGAGGTTTCACCGATGGAGCACATCGCCGACCTGCTTTCACACCCCAAAGTTCTCGAGACACGCGACCACATCCACCATCGCATCCCCAAGCACGATCACCTGCTGCGCTCCGTGAAATATTCTTCGCGCTTTGCCCGCCTGCTGCGCGCCGACGAGCGCGTGTGCATGCGCGCCGCGATCATCCACGATATCGACTCGCGCCTGGGTACGCTCACGACCCACGGCGCCGTGGCCGCGCGCTGGGCCGCCGAGCAGGGCGAGCCCGACACTGTGTGCGCCGCGATCGTGAGCCATATGTACCCGCTTGGCCCGGCGCCGACGACGCGCGAGGGCTGGGTGCTGGTGCTGGCCGATAAGGCCGCGTCGCTTGGCGATCTGAAACAGTATCTGCGCGGCCTGGTCGACGGCACAAGCCAGCAGACGCACCGCCGACTCCAGCTGAGCGACCCATACTACCACCCACGCCCGCGCCGCACGCGCCAGCTGCTGCGCCGCCGCGCGGCTAGCTGAGGCGCCCGGCACCTGCACGACGAGGCCAGGAGGGCCCGTGGCACTGGCTGCTTTCGGGCCTTCCTGGCCTCGTTTTGCGCGAGCGACCGTTACGCCGGCTTGCCCTGCTGCTTCTGCTCGGCCTTGCCGCCGGCGTGAACCTCCTGGGCCGCCGCCGCCGCGCTCAGGCCGTCGAGCCGCCGATAGCCGTACACAAACAGGTCGCGCCCGATCGCCGCCACCGGCGCGGCCAGCACCACCCCCAGCAGCCCGAAGACCTGGCCCATCGCGATCAGCACCACCGTCAGCACCGCCTCGTGCAGGCCAATGCTCTCGCCGATGATCCGCGGCACCAGGAAGTTATTCTCGAGCTGCTGTACCAGCAGGTACAGTGCCAGCACGGCCAGCCCGGCCTGCCAGCCGCTCTCCGACGCGAAGAAGCCCAGCAGCACCGCCGGAATCGCCCCCAGGATCGGCCCGATGATCGGCACCAGCTCGGTGATGCCGGCGAAGATCGCCAGTAGCAGCGTGTAGGGCACGTCAAAGCCCAGCAGCCCCAGGATCATCAGCCCGATCCACACCATCACGCCCACCGCCAGGCCCAGCAGCAGCTGGCCGCGAATATAGTCGCTCAGCACCTGGTTGACGATGCCCCAGACATTCCAGAAGTCGGCGCGGACGCGCGGGTGCAAAATGCGGTTGATAAACCCGCGGCCCTTGGCCTGGTCGTTCAGCACATAGAACACCCAGAAGGGCACGATCAGAAAGCCGATCAGAAACGAGAGCGTGTTGAGGATCTGCAGGACCTGGCCGAACAGAAATGTGCTGGCGCCCTGCACATACGTGGCGAAGTTGCGCTGAAGCGTCTGCAGCGCGCTGTTCAGCCCCTGCTCGATCGGCTGCTTGATCTCGGGCGGCACGCGATCCTGGTACTGCTGCAGCAGGCCGCTGCCGAACGACGATAGCTGATCGCGCGAGGGCAGGCTGCTGATCAGCTGCTGGAACTGGTTGGCCACCGGCGGCACGATGTAGGCGACTGCCAGAAACACTGCCAGAAACCCGCCGACGTAGACCGTCAGGATCGCCAGCGGGCGCGGCATCCAGCGATCCAGCCGGTTTACCAGCGGCAGCAGCAGGTAGGCCAGCACCAGCCCGATTATAAACGGCGTCATGGCCGAGATGGCGCTGGAGAGCAGCCAGAACACGGCGTACACCGCCAGCGCCACGAGCGCCCACTGCGCCAGGCGCCGCCAGGATGGAAACACGATCTCGATCGGCTCGCCGCGTGCTGGCAGCGCGGGCGGCGCGTCGGGTGCGGGCTCGGCTAGCGCGCCAGCGGGCACTGGCGGCTCGATCCGCAATTCGGTTTTCTCGGCCACGGGCTTCACCCCTTCCTCGCTCCTTGCTATGGCGCGCTCAGAGCCAGCGCGCCAGTTCTGGTATTATATGGTACTCGATCATCTTTTGTGCGATGTTTCCGCGCTACGCGCGGAAACATCGCACACAGGTGCAACTGCCGAAGGCTGGGCGCATCAACGCTGCGCCAGGCAGAATCGACGTACGACGCGGGCCACCGCGTTTCTGGTGTTATCGCTAGGTGCGAGTGAGGGCCTGTATGGATGCAGAGGTGGTTGTGGTTGGCGCCGGGGCGGCCGGCCTGGCGGCAGCGCGTGCCCTGGCCGACGCCAGGCGCCGCGCGATTGTGCTCGAGGCGCGCGGGCGCGTCGGTGGGCGTGTGTGGACCGATTACACATTTGGGCCGGTGCCGGTCGAGCGCGGCGCCGAGTTTATCCACGGCGAGCAGGCCGATACCTGGGCCTGGGTGCGCCGCGCCGGCGCGCATACCTTCGCGGCCGCGCGCTGGGCCGGCCGCCGTATTGTGCTGGAAGATGGCCGGCTGGTTGGCCCGGCTGTGTTCGAGCAGCGCGCCGATCTTCAGCCGGTGTTCCGGCTCGAAGAGGATATCGCCGCCTACGATGGGCCGGATATCTCGCTGGGCGAGTGGCTGCGCGCGCATGAGTTCGGCGCGCTGGCGGCGCACATCGCCGATGTGCGCCTGGCGCACGCCAACTGCGCCACGCCCGAGACGATCAGCGTCGCCGAGCTGGCCTACGAGCTGCGCTTCTCGGACAAGGGGCCGGGCGATTTTCGTATTCTCGAGGGCTACGATTTCGTGTTCGCCGCGCTGGCCGCCGGGCTCGATATTCGCCTGAATATGCCGGTGTCGCGCGTGCGCTGGGGCGTCGAGGGCGTCGAGGTGCAGGCCGGCACAGGCGCCGACGCGCGCACGTTTCGCGCGCGCCACGCCGTGATCACGCTGCCGCTGGCGGTGCTGCAGGCCGGCGCGGTCGAATTCGACCCGCCGCTGCCCGAGGCCCAGCGCCAGGCGATTGGCGCGCTTGTGATGCCGCCGGCCATGAAGCTCAGCATCCGCTTCGACGAGATCTTCTGGGATGCCGA
>CALLYN010000150.1 GCA_937858455.1 uncultured Kouleothrix sp. | reverse complement strand
CCGGCCCCCACGCCCGCCGGCGGCGACGAGGAGATCGCCGCCCCGGCGCCCCGGACGCAGATCGTGCTGACGCCGCTGGCGGCCGCTGGCGGCAATGTCGACCGCAAGGCGCTTGCGTGCAAGCGGGCGCTGCTGGTGGCGACGTTGATGCTGATCGAGGACGAGCTGGCTGGCCAGCCGGCGGCGACCACGATCGTGATCCACGAGGCGCAGGCGGAGCAGGCCGCGCGGATGTTCCTGGCGTCGCCAGGCCTGACTGCGGCCGCAGCGATGCTGGCGTTTAGCGCGCGCGAGGAAGTATGAGCGACATCGTTCTGTTGGCGCATATCGAAGACGATGCGCGCGAGAGGCGCGCTCGGGCGGCGTATGATGCCGCTCGGCAACAATCGATCTTCGCGTACAAGCGGACCTGGGCCGAGCTTAGACCGAAGGAGCGCGAGGCCTGGAGCGCGATCGCCGAGCAGGTTGCAGAGGTAAGCGTGCGGCAGCTTGCCACGTCGCATGCATTGGAGGCGTACTGGCAGCAGCGGAACCACGAGGCGTGGGTATTGATTGGCGAGCTAAGCTATGGGCTGCAATACCTGGTTGGCGATTCCAAGACACTTACGGCCGCAAAGAAAGCTGCGAATAGCCTGAGAAACCGGATTGACGCGGCGCTTGATAAGAAGAAATAAACCTCGGCTCAACCTAGAGCGAGCCGCCGTGAATTCCTTGCCGCGGCGGCCCGTGCGGAAAGCGCGCATATGCCTGGATTTGCGGGCGCGTTGCTGGCCGAGCGTTTACATCTATGAGTAAGAAGGAGATCGGCATGCCTGAACGATCGGGCCTGGAGACCAGTGAGATCTACGCCCAGATGCAGGCGCTTGTCAGTCTCGTGCTGCATATCCCGGTGGCCGACGTGCAAGCCGTGGTTGATGAGCTGAGCCTTATCGACGCGGCGATGCCACTCCTCGATCCGACAGGCTACCGCAGGATCATGGACACGAAGCCGGCGCACGACCGTTTTGCGCGCGCATTTCTACGCTTCCGTAAGGAGATCGATGGGCTGATCGAGTCAGATCAGCGCATCGCGTAGCACAGGAGGATCTATGCCCACCATCACCCTTGCACTGCCCGACGACGAGACGATCGACGATACGCTGATTCGCCTGCGCGCGGGCGCGCGCATCGTGCGCGAGTCGAATGATTGCTACGCCGTGGCGGCCGCGCCGCCGGCGATGCCGTTCGCGGCAGGCTTGATACGCTCGCTGATCAGCACCGACGAGAACGATCGTATCATGGCGATCCTGGTCGCGCGTGTGTGGCTTGCCAGTCACTGCATGTTCTGCGGTGCAAAGCTGCCGGATGCGACGTTCGCCTTCAGCGAGCCGGCCTGGTGCGCCGCCTGCGCCGCCGACCGCGACACCGGCGCGCTCGCGCGCCTCGGGCTGTACGACGAGGCGGTCTTGGAGAAAGACCAGATCAGCGCGCTTCTCCACGATCCGAACACCAGCATCAGCGAGAAGGCCCAGCTCTACCTGCTGGCCATGGGCCGCGAGCTGAGCCAGCTGGCGCGCTCCGGGGTGCGCGAGCACGGGCGCGGCGCGATCGTGCTCTGCATCGACGCCAGCGGGGGCTTTTCGCAGGCCTACTACATCACCGATGCCACGGTGCGCCGCAACGGCAATACCTGGCCGAGTGATACCATTCAGCAGTGGGTTGCAGAGTACGATCCCAACGAGCAGATGGTGGTTATCGTGCAGCATCAGCATGGCCGCTCGGAGACGTACCGCATGACGCTGCAAGAAGAGCCCATCACGCCGAACCTTGAAGTTCGCCGCGTATCGGCGGCGTAGGAGGGTGCATGCATCTTTTTGTGTTCGAGCCCGGCGACGGCGTAAGTTATCGGGTGTTATTCGGGCGACTAGTGGCGCCTGCGCCGATGGTGGCGTTCTATACGATTTTTGGATTCGCTGAATATGGCGACGCGCTGATTACGGTGGTTTTCGACACCGAGCAAATCAGCCACTCTGTTTTTATAAAGCGATGGAAGACCGCAGAGCATGTCAATACGGTAGGAGATTCAAGGTACATCCGCGACGCGGCGTGGAAGACGCTGAACGCGCTGGTGGGAGACAAGAGTGGCGACATCGCGGCGGATCTGGGTTGGCGCAGCGACTGGCGAAAGCAGTTGCCGACCGCCGCGATGGGTTGAATGTTTCCAGGAAAGGATAGCGACATGAACTCTGATCTCGCGGCAATGCTAGTTATACTCGCTCGCAAAACGGAGCGCGCGCAGCAGATCTGGGAGGACAAGCGGCGCGCGGACGAAGGCGATGAATACGACGAAGATCAGGACGAGGGCGGTGAATACGACGAAGATCAGGACGAAGGTACGCTCTGGCTTACACTTGAGGTGGACGTTGCCGGGCCCATCGGAGTCACGACATGGTGTTGCGGATATCGAGTTCAAGAGGATGAAGCAACTAGGTGGGCAATCAAGGCATGCGGTCGTACGCCGGTCGACGCCGCGCAGGCGCTAGCGGAGTTGCTGCAGAAAACCCCATGACTCGAAACCATAGGGCGATAGGACTAGAACATAACTATACTTCTGTTCTGGTTTTCGCGCCGAAAAAACAGGCGGCACATGGACGATTTGAGCCTTGCAACGCCCGCAACGACCGGCCTCGCCACCGCCCGGCCCCAGCTCGCGACGAGCGCGGATGACGCCGCGCTCGTCGATCTGTGGGTTCGGTCGAAGCGCAAAAGTGCCCACACGCGCTCGACCTACCAGCGCCATGGCGATCGCCTGCTCGCGCATCTCGCCACGCGGGGGCTGGGGCTGCGCCAGCTCTCGCTCGACGAGCTGCTGCGCTTCGCCGAGTCGCTCGGCGCGCTCAGCGAGGGCACACAGAAAAACATCCTCGCGGCGGTGAAATCGCTGCTCACCTTTGGGCAGAAGTCGGGCTACCTGCCGTACAACGTCGGCGCGGCGCTCGAGCTCAGCCAGCCCAAGAACACCCTGGCGGAACGGATCCTCTCCGAGGAGCAGATGCAGCGCATGCTCGCGATGGAGGACGACCCCTTCAAGCACCTGCTGATCCGGGTGCTCTACAGCTCGGGCGGCCGCATCTCCGAGGTGCTGGCCGCCACCTGGCGCGATACGGCGCCCAATGGGAAGGCGGGCCAGATCACGCTCCTGGGCAAGGGTGGCGAGACGCGCGTGGTCAAGCTCAGCGAGTCGACCTGGCATGAGCTGCGCGCGCGCCGCCGCCCCGCCGATGGGCCGGACGCGCCGATCTTTGCCTCGAAAAAGGGCAAGCCGATCGCGCGGTCGTGGGCCTGGCAGATCGTCAAGGCTGCGGCCGTGCGCGCAGGCCTGCCCGCCGACGTCAGCCCCCACTGGATGCGCCACGCCCACGCCTCGCATGCCCTCGATCGCGGCGCGCCCGCGCACCTGGTGAAAGACACGCTCGGCCACGCCTCGCTGGCCACCACCACCAAGTACGCGCACGCCCGGCCGAGCGAGTCGTCGAGCGACTACCTGGCGGTCTAACGTATCTCACCCGGTTCGTTGGGCGTTTAGACTCATGATGGTACCATCGCGCGATAGGCCGCAGGACTATGGCGCCCGCTCCGCTCATGCGATATACTGCCTGCACAGCCAAAGCGAAGCACGCGCGGCGAGCCAGGTTAGCACCCGGCTCGCCGCGCTCGTGTATCGGGCCACCAAAGGAGACCAGGATGCTCACCGCCACACCACGCTCAACCACGGGCAGCCTGCTCGAGACGATCCGGCGGCGCTTCACGCGCGACGACGTGACCTACAGCCATGGCGTGGCGCGCTTCGAGAAGGCTGGTGGCCAGCTGATGCATAGCTCGACGGAGCTGACGTTCCAGCCGGCCGAGCGCGAGCTGCCCGAGGCCTTCTTAGCGCGCGTGTGCGCGGCGGCCGACGACGGCGATGTGGTCGAGTTCCGTATGCGCGACGGCAAGATCGTCGGCGCGCAGATCACCCGGCGCACCGCGCTGCCGCTCCAAGTGGCGCCCGGCGAAACCTTCGAGGCATTCGCCCTGCGCGTGCAGCATTTCAAGGACGCGCCCAGGGCGTAGCCACACACAGCATACCGACCGACCGAAGAACGGCGGTTAAATCCGAAAAGTTTTCGGATTTGACCGCCGTTCCGTTTTTTTGCGACGCGCGCCCGCCCGTCCCCTGCCCGTGAGGCAGCGATTGGCCTGACAACCATCATATTCGGACGACCCGGCGGGCGCGTGTGACCATCATCTATGAACGATCTGCAGCTTTGGATTAACACGCTCGGCCCCACCGGCGCCATCCTGGCGCTGGGAATCGCGTTCATGCGCGGCCTCTGGCCCTGGGTGCGCGATCAGTACCTCGCGCGCCAGGTCGAGGCGCTGGACAAGCTGGTGGTGCTCATGACCGAGTTCAGCGGCCGCCAGATCGCGATGGAGGCGCAGCTCGCCGAGCTGCGCCAGGGCGCCACCGCGCAGCGCGAGGATGTGGCCGCGGTGTTCGCGCTGCTGAAAGCAGAGCAGCCGTCACGGCCGACGCGGCGGCCGCGCGACCTGTCAACGAAAGGGGCGATGCAGTGAACGACGCACTCTTACCACTCCTGGCCTACCTGGCGACCACGGCCGGCGCGGGCGCAGCGGCCTCCGACCTGTTCAACCGTGCGCGCGCATGGTGGTGCGACCAGCCCGTCGGCACCGATCCGGTCGATCGCGGCATGACCTGGCTGCTCTGTAACCGCGCCGGCGCGCGCATCAGCGTGCTGGCCATGGCCATGGCGATCTCGATCATCGCGAGCGGGATCCTGGCCCACGCCCAGGGCCAGCCGCTGGGCGATGCACTGGATCGCGCCGCCGTCGCCGCGCTGGCCAGCCAGATCGTGCACCTGCGCGAGCTGCTCGGCCAACGCTCCCAGGTGGCGCCGTAGTGCGGCCCATCACGCCGAGCCTGGCGGCGCTGAACCCGATCGACCTGCGCGATGCGCTGGCGCAGCTGCCGCAGCGGCGCGATCCCATCGGCCAGTGCGCGCGGCGCGATAGCCTGACCATCCACTACGCCGGCACGGTCGAGCCTGGCGCGACCACCGACGATGCGGCGCTTGCCCAGATCCGCTCGGAGGCGCGCTACCACATCAATAAGGTGTGGGGCTACGCCGACAAGGCCCAGATGCAGCCGATCTACGGCGACGGGATCATGTACCACGTCGCGGTGCTGCCGAGCGGCCGCCCGGCGGTGCTGCGCGACCTGTGGGCCGAGCTGTACCACTGCGGCAATGCGACCGCCAACCGCGCCTCGATCGCGATCACCACGCTGCGCGGCGTCGGGCAGCCCATCGCCGACCAGCACTGGCGCGGCGTCGAGCAGGTGTGCGATGCGCTCATCGCCGATTTTTCGCTGGCCGGCCGCCAGGCCGTGTACGGCCACCGCGAGTGGCCGCGCTCGGACGGCACCGCCCAGAGCATCTGCCCGGGCGCGATCGTGTTCGAGCGACTGCTGGCCTACCGCGCGCAGGCGCCGCGCGGCTACCCGCTGGGCACCTACGAGGTGATCGCCGACGCCGGCGCGAACGTGCGCACCGGCCCGAATGTGGGCTTTCCCAAGGCAATCAATGACACGCTGGTCTACCCGAAAGGCCAGCGCTTCAGCGTCGATGCGGTCGTGCCCGACGCACACGGCATGCAGCGCATCTGGCTGCATGCTGCGAGCGGCATAGGGTTCGTGGCCGGCGACGCCGAGCTGGTGCGCTTCGTGCGCGCCTGAAGGAGCAGTATGGAAGCAACCGACGACGCGTGCATCGGCGAGATGACCGCGTACGATCTGACCCGCCAGATTCACGCGCTCCAGCGCACGCTCGCGCAGGTCGTCGCGCGCCTCGATCACCAGGAGATGAATCAGCGCCTGGCGTTCGACAAGATCACCCGCCACGACAACCGCCTGGCGAGCCACCAGAACGACCTGGCCGCGCTCGCGCTGAACGACCTAACCACGACCGACGCGATCGTGATTCTGGAACGCAAGGCCATTGAGCATGCGCAGCGCCTGGGCGAGCTGCGCGCCGCCATGGACGCTAGCTTGCTGGCCATGCGCGCCGCGATCGATGTGCTGAACCAGGTTGCACAGTGTCACAACGCCAACCTGATCGACCTCACGCGCCGGATTGATAGCCACGATGAAGCCCAGACCGAGGCCGAGGGGCGCATCGCAGACCTGGAGAATGCCCGCTACATCCGCGTACAGGCTGTCGTACGCCCGCCCTGCTGTCAATGCCATGGCGCGCCCAAGGAGTAACACGATCGTGATCTGCCGCTGCCCGAATTGCCTTGGCCCAGCCAGCCTGGTGCGCCGTCGCGGCGCACTGTACGCCAACTGCGTCGACTGTGGCCTCAACATCTGGCGCGCGGTCTTTCAGACGTCGCCGCCGGCGGTGCGGTACCCATCGTCGCGGTGACTCCCCCCCGCATCGGCCTCACCACGTCCTCGGCTACCCTCACCCCCACCCCCACCAGCCGCCGGCGCATCCTCTCGCGCCGGCGGCGCTGTGTACGGAAAAGGCCGGAAAAGGCCGGATTATGCCGTGCTACAATAGCGCCATGGACGATGATAGCGACGCCAGCAACGATCTCCTCGCCCAGCTCCGCATCCAGCCTGCGGCGCGTCGCTGGCTGCTCAGGCAGCGCCGCGCAACCCTGGCCTGCATCGCAGTCGCGCTCCACATCCCCACCGCCGCCGGCAGGCGCCACTATCGGAAAGATGAGCTGATCGATCGCATCATGCTCGCCGACTGGCAGCGCGCGGCCGCGCCGCATCCGCGCCCGCAGGGCATCTGGCGCCCCCGCCGGCCGCAATAAATCCCACCAAAGCTGCGAAAAGATGCCGCCACAGATGGGTTTTATCATAGACTCTGTACCCTGTTTATGCTATTATATATCCATAGCGAGATGCGCTATACCGCACCAGCAAGCGGTAAACCCTACAAGGAGAGACGTCATGGCCCGAACCTTGAAGCCCGTGTACGACTACGTGACGCCGAGCTGCGCGGACGCGCCTGCGCAGCTGTTCATGGCGCCGATCATCCGCATGCAGATCGTGCGCGAAAGCCAGGCGGCCGCGGCGGTGCAGATTCGCAGCCCGCAGCAGGCCTGGGCCGACTGCCTGCGCGGCCGGTTCGCCAACTGCGATCGTGAGGTGATGGTCTCGATCATCCTGAACACCAAAAACCGGGTACTGGCGATCGATCCGGTGTTTCAGGGCAATCTCAACGCCAGCATAGTCACGATGCGCGAGCTATTCAAGAGCGCGCTGCTGCTCGGCGCGGCGGCAATCATCGCGGCGCATAATCACCCCTCGGGTGATGCAACGCCAAGCCCTGAGGATGTGCTGATCACCCGCGAGATGATCGCGGCTGGCCGGCTGCTCGATATCGAGCTGCTCGATCACCTGGTGCTCGGGGCGGAGAGCTTCGTTTCGATGCGCGAGCGCGGCCTGGGCTTCTCGCGCTAGTCGGCCGGGCGGCCGGTGGCACCCCACCGGCCGCAACAAATCCCACCAAAGCTGCGAAAAGATACCGCCACAGATGGGTTTTATCATAGACTCTGTACCCTGTTTATGCTATTATATATCCATAGCGAGATGCGCTATACCGCACCAGCAAGCGGTAAACCCCACAAGGAGAGACACCAATGGGCAAGGAACTCGCAATCGCCGCCACCGCCGTCATGGTTCCGCACAGCGAGATCGCGCCGGGCAACAACGATCGCACGGTCTTCGATCTCGACGCGCTGCGCGAGCTGGCCGCCAGCCTCCAGCGCGACGGCCTGAAGCAGCCCATCACCGTGCGGCCGATCGATGTGCGCATTGTCGACGGTCGCACGGTGCGCTATGAGATCGTCGCCGGCGAGCGGCGCTGGCGCGCGGCCGGGCTGGCCGGATGGTCGGCGATCCCGGCCATGATCGAGGCGATGGATGACGAGACCGCCGCGCGGATCATGTTCTTGGAGAATATGAACCGCGTCGATCTCGACGCGATCGACGAAGGCGCGGTGTACCAAAAATGGATCACCCGGCTGGGCTGGGATCTCGATCGGATCGTCGTAGAGTCGGGCAAGAGTCGCGAGCGCGTACAGAAGCGGCTGGCGCTGCTGAAGCTGCTGCCGGAGGTACAGCAGCTCATTCG
>CALLYN010000149.1 GCA_937858455.1 uncultured Kouleothrix sp. | reverse complement strand
CGGGTGGCCCCGGTGGCGCGCGCGCTGCAGAGCTTCGACAGCCGCAGCTGGCTGCCGACGCTCGGCTGCCCGGCGCTGGTTGTGGCCGGCGAGCACGACACCGTGACGCCACTGCGCCACGCCCACGAGCTGGCCGCGCTGCTGCCTGGCGCCAAACTGCACACCCTGCCCTACGCCGGGCACTGGCTCGTCGCAACCCACACCCCCGAGCTGCTGGCGATCGTCGAGCCATGGCTCGCCACCCAGGAGGCGCGCGCATGAGCACCGGAACGATCACCTGGGTCGAGGCGCTCGAGCAGCGCGTGCGCAATGTGCTGGCCGCACACGATCTCGATGGGCTGCGCCTGCTGCTGGCTGGCCGGCACCCGGCCGACATCGCCGAGGTGATCGACCGGCTCGACGACGACGACAAAATCCGTGTGTTCGGCCTGCTCGCCCCCGCGCTGGCCGCCGATGTGCTTGGCGAAACCAGCCGCGAGGCTACGCGCGAGCTGCTCGAGCAGCTGCCTGCCGACAAGGCCGGCGACCTGCTCGACCGCCTGCCCATGGACGACGTGGCCGAGATCCTTAGCGAGGACGTGCCCGAGCGCCAGCAGGCGCTGCTGGCGGCCATGGAGCCGGGCGACGCGGCCGAGGTGCGCGCGCTGCTCAGCTACCCGCCGCAAAGCGCCGGCCGCCTGATGACTGAGAAGTTCGTGCGCGTGCGCCCCGAGATGACCGCAGGCGAAACGCTCGTGTACCTGCGGCACAGCGACCCCGAGATCGAGTCGTTTACCGACCTGTACGTGCTCGGCCCGGCCCAACAGCTGCTGGGCGTGGCGCCGCTGCACGCCGTCGTCACGGCGCCGCCCGAGCGCCGGCTCGACGCGCTTATGCAGAGCGATGTCATCACGATCGCACCAACCACCGACCAGGAGGAGGTAGCCCGGCTGGTGGCGCGCTACGATGTGCTGACGCTGCCGGTAGTTGCCGCCAGCGGCCAGATGCTCGGCATCATCACCGTCGACGACGTGATCGACGTGCTGGTGTCGGAGAGCACCGAAGATGTGCTGCGCTTTGCCGGAATCGAAGGCGGCCCCGAGCTCGACCAGCCGTATTTCAGCGTGCCATTGGCGCGCGTGGTGCGTAAGCGCGTGGGCTGGCTGCTGCTGCTGTTTCTGGCCGAAACGTTCACCGGCAGCGTGCTGCGCCTGTTCGAAAGCGAGCTAGCGCGCGTCGTCGCACTCTCGTTCTTCATCCCACTGCTGATCGGCACGGGCGGCAACACCGGCGCCCAGACGGTCTCGACGCTGATTCGCGGCCTGGCGC
The DNA here is from genome assembly GCA_937858455.1 of uncultured Kouleothrix sp. Classification (GTDB taxonomy): domain Bacteria; phylum Chloroflexota; class Chloroflexia; order Chloroflexales; family Roseiflexaceae; genus Kouleothrix. Next base: position 1,323 of record CALLYN010000149.1, on the reverse strand, counting down.
TCGGCGAGATCCGCCTGCGCGACGCCCCGCGCGTGATCGGCCGCGAGCTAGCCGGCGGTATCCTGCTCGGCCTGATCCTCGGCGCGGTGGCCTTCGGGCGCGCGCTGCTGTGGGGCAGCTCGTACGCGCTGGCGGGCGTGGTGGGGCTGACGATCATCGCGATCTGCACCTGGGCCAATACCATTGGCGCGCTCATCCCGCTGATCGCGCAAAAGCTGAAGATCGACCCGGCGGTGGTTTCGGCCCCGCTGATCACCACGCTCGTCGATGCCACCGGCCTGGCGATCTACCTGCTGATTGCCAAGGTGCTGCTGGGCCTGTAGCCCAAACCCGCCGCCACACCACCCCACACTGGCGTGCACGTGGCGGCGCTGCCAACGCCTCGCGTATATACAACTATATGGCAATTCTGCACAACTTAGCGCGCTTCTGCCTACTTTAGGCTACAAAACTATTCAATATTGAAACATTCGGCCGCACACGCCTCCAGGCCGTTTATGCAAAAGCACCAAACTTCGATCGCTGCCTGAGAAATAATGCACGAACGAGCTTGACAAGGCGGCGTTCTATCCTGTATAGTCTCTTTTAACCATTAATACATCTCAGCGGATTGCAATGACGCCCGCAGCGGTCTCGGCGAACGAGATCCAGCTGTGGGTTTTGTTTATCCGGCGCCTGCTGCCGGCGTAGCTCGCCACCCTCGCTCATAGCAATCTGGCTCGCTTGGTGGTCACTCAACCAATCAACGCTCCACGATGGAGTTCCTTCCGGTGTAGCGCCCGTAGGCTTTGCTCGGGCAGCGCTGCTACACCATCGGATCGACTGACCCTTCAATACGCTACCCTGCATAGCGCCGCGGTATCCGGCGCCGGCTCTTCGCAAATAGGCGCGCAGTAGAGGGATGGAACGACCATGCAAACCAACAAGATGATCCGACGTGGCCTGTACGATCCGCGCTTCGAGCACGACGCGTGTGGCATCGGCTTTGTGGCCCGCCTCTCGGGCGCGCCTAGCCACGAGATTGTGCAGATGGCCCTGACGGCCGTCGGCAATATGGCCCATCGTGGCGGCGTAGCCGCCGACGGCAAGAGCGGCGACGGCGCGGGCGTGCTGACGCAGATCCCGCGCGCGTTCTTCGCTCGCGAGCTGGCGAAGCTGGGCGTGGCCTACCCCGCCGACGATCTGGCGGTGGCGATGTGCTTCCTGCCGCACGATCAAGCCGCCCGCGCCGCAGCCCGCGCGCTGGTGGCCGAGGCGCTGGCAAGCTATGGCGCCGAGGTGCTGGCGTGGCGCGTGGTGCCCGTCGACAGCGACGCGCTGGGC
>CALLYN010000148.1 GCA_937858455.1 uncultured Kouleothrix sp. | reverse complement strand
GGCCGCGCCGGCATACGTGCCGTAGCGCAGCGCGTGACGGCGCGGCCACAGCCCGGCCACGCCGTCGCCGCGCGCGTAGAGGAAATACTGCCGGGCAAACGCCGCCAGCGACTCGCGCGGGCGAAAGCGCACCAGCGCCTCGGGCGCGAACGCGAAGCGCGCTGCCTGGCCGCGTAGCGCCAGGTCGAACAGAATATCTTCGCAGTGGCTGGCCCACTCGGGGTAGCCGCCGGCGCGCTCCCAGGCAGCCTTGCGAAACGCCACCGACTGGCCGAACGGCATGAACGTCGCCGGGTCGGTCTCGGCTGCGTCGCGGTAGTTGGTGGCCGCCAGCGCCAGCTCGAACAAGCTGCGCGGCGCGGGCCGGAAGAAGCCACCGACCACATCGGCCTCGCCGCGCTCGATCGGGGCGACGATCCGCGCCAGCCACTCGCGGTCGAGCGTCAGGCCCGCGTCGGTGCAGGCGATGATCGCGCCGCGGGCGTGGCGGATGGCGTTGTTGCGGCCCGAGGGGATGTTGTGGCCGCCACGCACCAGCCGGATGGCGTGGCCGGCCGCGATATAGCGCTCAACAATCGCCGGCGTCTCGTCGCGGCTGTCGCAGTCGTTTACTACAATCTCGTCGGGCGGGCGCGTCTGCGCCAGCATCGAGTCGAGCAGCTCTGCGATATTATCGGCCTCGTCGCGCACCGTGCAGACGAGCGAGACAGCAAAGGCATCCAGCATTGCAGGAAGCTCCGTTATACTATTAGGGCTTACGTGGCGCAGGCAGCCGCGTAGCTCGTAAAGGCCGGTTGTAGCTTGTTGAAAGGAAACCGTATGCTCCGCTCGATCGCGGCGCGCCTGTGGCTGTTCGCGCTGCTGGCGCTGCTTGCCGCATGTGGCAGCGCCTCGGCGCCGCAGGCAGCAGCGCCCACGCCGCTGCGCGCCAAAGCAACCGCCGCGCCCGCCCCTACTGCCGGCCAGGTGGCCACGCCCGCCGGCGTGCCCGAGGGCCTGACACCCGAAGGCTACCACGTGCGTGGCAAGGCCGACGCCCCGGTGACGCTGACGATGTACTCCGACTTCCTCTGAACGGCGTGCGCTTTCCACGTTGTGGAAACCGAACCGCAGATCATCAAGAATTATATCGCCACCGGCAAAGTCAAGCTCGTCTACCGGCACCTGCTGCAGCTCGGCGATGGCTCGGTGCGTACGGCCGAAGCCTCGGAGTGCGCCGCCGATCAGGGCGCGTTCTGGCCAATGCACGATACGCTCTACGCACAGCAGAACGCGGTGTATGGCGCAAGCGACCTCGACGCGACGCTGGCCGGGTTCGCCAAGCAGCTTGGGCTCGACACCGGCACATTCGAGAGCTGCATGCGCGACCATACGCACCTGCAATTCGTGCAGGACGATTATAACGCCAGCAAGCGCGCGGGTGTGCAGTTCCGCCCGGTGTTCGACGTGGCCGGCACGCGGCTCACCGGCGCGCAGCCGTTCGCGGTATTTCAGCAGCAGATCGAGGCGGCGCTGCCCAAATAGACGCGATATTGTGAGCCGGTTGTCATGGTTTCGTCAGGCCGCGCCTTGACGGATGTGGTATAGTCTAGCCTGAAATCGCGCTGGGCGGCCTGCCGCCCGCGCGCCTACGGGCAGGATGCGGGGATGGGGTGCGCCGAGCGGCCGAAAGCCATCTTGCCAGCTTAAAGGAGCTAGGATGTCCCGGCAATCGATCCACAGCCCTCTCAGCATTTTGCTTGCCGGCGTCATTGTGATTGTGGTGCTGCTGGCGGGAGCTGGAGCGAGTACTGGCGCGGTTACGCGCGCGCAAGGCTCGACGCCCACCTGGACGCCTTGCCCCGACGACGAGGAGGATGCCTCGCTGGACTGCCTCGACTTTCGCGACGACCTGACTACTACGGCCGAGGCGGCGACCGACGCCGCCACAGCCACGCCTACCGACGCGGCCTACCCGTACCCATCGCCGAAAACGCCGACGACGACCACGCGCGCCGGCTCGGTTACGCCAACCACTACCGCGCGCGCCGGCGCGGCCACGCCTACGCGCACGCCCGCGAACAGCGGCGCCAGCGCCACCAGTACGCCGCGGGCTACTATCGCGCTCACACCGTTCGAGCAGAATGGCGATGCGACCGAGATCCCGCCAACCGCCACGCCGACGCCGAGCGACGCAATAACCTGCCCGCCCGGCATCCCGGTGCCGATCAGCGGCAGTGGGCCGGCGCACGCGCCGCTGCTGCTGTTCTTCAACCAGCGCGCGGTGGCCGGTGGTAGCGCCGAGGCCGACGGCTCGTTCGCGCTCACGCTGATGATCGAGCGCGAGCGCCCCGGCCAGTACCCGGTGGAAGTGCGCGTGCGCGGCTCGGTGCAGGTGCTGCGCAAGCTCACGTGCACCGTGCCTAATGTGACGCCGACCTCGCAGCCGCTGGCGCGCCAGTAGCTGCGGCAATAGCGCAGCAGATCTACGACAGACCGGCGTAGCCGCTTGCACGGCGCGCCGGTCTGTGCTATGTTCTACAGTAATGAAGGCGCGGGCGGCGCGCTGCTAGCGGGAGCATATCGGAGTGCCGGCGAATGGTACTGCATGGTTCGAGTGGGCGCCGCTGATCGAGGCGGCCTTACGGCCGGGGGCGCCCGTGCCGCACGAGGATCTCCTGCTGGTGCGCGACAGCGCCGGCCAGCTTGTTCGTCGCTTCGACCCGCCGCCGGGCCTCCAGCCGCGCCTGGGGGCAGTGCTGCTGCTGCTCTACCCCGACGGCGCCGATCTGCGGCTGCCGCTGACGGTGCGCAGCGACCGGTTGCCAAGCCACCGTGGCGAGGTCTCGCTGCCGGGTGGCGCGATCGACCCGGGCGATGCCGGCCCTGAAGACGCAGCGCTGCGCGAATGCTACGAGGAGCTTGGCGTCGACCCGCGCGCTGTGCGCGTGTGGGGCACGCTTTCATCATTCTACATCCAGCCAAGCAATTTTCAGATCACCCCGGTGGTTGGCTTTGCCGAGCAGCCGCCGGTGCTACGCCCGAACGACCAGGAGGTCAGCTCGGTGTTGAGCGTGACTGTGCGCGAGCTGCTTGACCCGGCGCTGGTGGTGACGGAGCAGTGGAACCTGCGCGGCCTGGACGTGATGGTGCCGTTTTTCGCGATCGAGGGGTATAAAGTCTGGGGCGCTACGGCGGTGGTTCTGAGCGAGTTTGTCGCGCGGATCCGCCGGGCGCTGGCTGCTCGTGGCGGCGCACACCCGAGCGGCTGAGCCTGCGCCCCCAAGCGCCGTACGTTGATATGAAATAACATGAGGAGCTGAGCAATGACGATTGACGATGCGATTGCCGACCTCAAAGAGCGTATTCAGGCTGCGAGCTCTGGCGCGGTGATTCGCGTCAAGCGCCGGTCGGCCGAAGAGGCCACTATTCGCGTGTACGCGCCTGCCGACCACGAGGACGCGATCAAGACCGCCACCCAGGAACAGACCTTGCGCCTGCTTACCGAAGATGGCCTCGACGTACAGGTGCTGGTGTACGATATTGCGACGTCGCTGCCGCCCGATCAATAGTGCGGCTCAGGCGCTCGGCGTTTTCGCCTTCGCGCCGACATCGGGGCGCAGAAGCTTGTACGTCCGTGCTTATAGAGGGTGACTATGCCTTCGGTTCGCAAGATAGGCGCGGCCGCTGGCCTGGCGTTGGCGGGGCTGGCGAGCCTGGCCGGGCTGGCGCTCACCGCCGCGACGCTGACGTGGACCACCGGCT
>CALLYN010000147.1 GCA_937858455.1 uncultured Kouleothrix sp. | reverse complement strand
GTGGCGGCCACGAATGTGGCCGCCACCCGCCAGAAGGGAAATGCGAGGGGCATAGCCCCTCGCGCACCTCCTTTTCAAACAGGCTCTTAGCGCAGCGTTACCGGCAGGTACACGACGTGCTTGCCGACGGTCAGCGATTTCGTCTCGGTGTTATTATCCAGCGGCGAGTCGGCAGGGTTGCTGCTGATCGCAATCTGGTTCGTGAGCGTACTGCCCGTTACGGCCGTCGGCAGCACCTTGACCACCAGGGTGATCGTGCCACTTTCTTGCAGGCCAAGCGACGGAAGCTGCCAGACGAGGTTGCCGCTCGTCGCGTGGTTGAAGCTGGCATCAGGCGCGCTGGCGCTCACGAGCACCATGGAGCTTGGCAGCTGGTCGGCGATCGCGACATCGCTGGCATCGTCGGCGCCATTGTTCGCGTAGGTGATGGTGTAGCTGAGCTGGCTGCCGGGCGCCGGCTGCGAACCTTCTGGCCAGGTCGAGCTGACCGTCAGATCCGCCGGCCCTTCGGTGATCATCGAGAAGAGCGAGACGTTGTTCGCCAGCGTGCTCGGATCTTCCACCGGGTTGCTGGTGATCCCGGCGCTGCTGGCCAGCACTGTGTTGGGGCTCAGGGCACCGCTCACCTGCAGCGATAGGATAATGCTACCATTCGCACCCGGCGCCAGGCTGGGGATGCTCCAGCTCAGCGTGCCGCCCTGGCCGCAGCTGCCGGTGAAGCTAATCGAGCCCGCCGAGACGCTTGAGCTCTGGCTCGCACAGGTCAGGCCGAGCGGCAGGGTGTCGGTAATTTGCACATTCAGCGCCGGCTGCGGCCCAGTTCCGGCGTTGCTGAACGATAAGACTACCTGAACGGTGCTGCCACCCTTCACAACTTCCGGCCCTGAGCTCGCGATGCGCAGATCCACCCCAGGTACACCCAGGCACGGCTGGCCGGGCGTCTGCTCGGAAACCGCGGTGTGGGTCACAAAATCGACCACGCCGTCGTTCGTGTCGAGGCTGGAGGGGCAGCGCTCGTAGCTGGCGTTTGGCGTCACGCTCGTGCCGGCCAGCACCACCGGCCGGTTGTCCGGGTCGAGGCCGCTGGCGCGCACCGGCGTGGTGTACTGCACCAGGTCGACCAGCGTGTCGCGTGGGTCGAGCAGAGCGATGCTCTCTTTGAACGGCTGGCCATTGTTCGTGTTCTGCAGCGAGACACTGCCGCTGGCCCAGGCGCTATACGGCACCAGCGTGGTCATATCGACGATCTGGCCGGCCGGAACGCTCGGGTAGCGCGACTGAAATACCGCCTTGTTGTTCGCCACAACCAGCGCCTGGCCAGCCGCAAGCGTCTGGTTCGGCAGCTGCAGCATCCCCTGCGATCCGCCTCGATACGCCTGGTCGCCTAGCTTGTAGCCCTGCAGGCTCACATCAAAGGTGTTGGGGTTAAATAGCTCGATCCACTCGCCCTCGGGGTCGCGGCTGGTGGGCGGATCGGGCAGAAATTCCGAGATCAGCAGCGGCGCGAATACGTCGCCGTTCGCATCAAAGTGCAGGTCGACATACGCGTTGGCAGTGTTGTCGCTCAGCTCATCTGCGGTGCTAAGCGGGCTGACGACGTCGATGGCCTTGGAGGCGATTCCGTCGGCGGGGGTGCGCTTGTCGCTGTAGAAGGTCAGCACGGTGAAACGCAGGCTAGTGGCGGCCGCAGGCGTAGTGCCGATCTGCGCCCAGGGCACGCTCACCTCGAGAAAGCTGCCCTGCAGCGTCGCGGCGCTGAGCATCTGGGCCGCGCAGGCCGAGCACACGCCGCTGCTGCCGTTGGTATACAGCACCGGCTTGGCCGTCGAGGCCGAGCTCGTAAACTGCGTCTCCACCACGTACTCCCACTTCGCCGCAGGGTCGACATTGGTGGCCATGCCGTCAGGCAGCGCGGCGAGCCCAGCGGTGTGCGCCGCATCGCTGTCGATCGCCACCATTAGCTCGGGCGACGGGTTGTTGGTGATGCCGCTGATACGATCCATTTTGGCGAGGAAGTACAGGTTATTGGCATCAGCGGTGATGCTGAAACGCGCCAGGTCGGCCTCGCGGGTGATATAGCCGGTGGCGCCGATCGGGCTGGCGAGGCGCTGGTCGCCGCGCGCATCGGTCCAGACGAATTCGCCGTGGCCGGCTGAGTCGCGCGCGATCGCGCCGATGTTCGGCGCCGCCGGGCCGCGCCCAAACCAATCGATACGGCTCCCGTCGGCGACGCTCACGGGGTGTGCGCTGGCTGTTGCACTCAGCAACAATGCCAACAGCACGAACAGGCTGAGAAACAAGACAAACCGCTTACCCATGATTGAAACTCCTCTGTCCATATAACAAACGTTTCCACAACCCCAGTGTCCGAGCGCAGGCAAACGCATACCCGCCAACGAGCCAGTGGCCCGCCGGGCAGCTGGGGAATGAGCCGAGGCGCAAGGTGGATTGCCGAATGCTTCGGGCTGCGAAGTGCCATTGCCGGCGGCCCGTGATCCGGCCATCGATTACCCACCTCTACGATAGAAACCTCAGGAACTCACGAGGAGATACTACCTACGCCCGATCTTTAGAACATCCGAAGGTGCGGCAGGCTTCTTTAGAATTTCATTAGGCGCGGCGGCGGCACTCACGATTAGAGCAGCACAATCCGCTACGTACAATCTTGGGCCAGCGCCGCGCGGGCTTGACGGCTATGATATCGTGAGCGCATGGGCTGCTGCGCCTACCGATTATGACAACACAAAGCTGCTCACATGCTGATGACAAGCGATGCGCCACGGACCGTTCAGCGCCTCCTGATACGCTACGCGTACGTTTGGAGCGTCGCAATTGTCGTGGTGGTAACAGCGGCGCTCTGGGTAATACAGCACGTGCTGCGGTTCTCGCTGCTTTCGATCTCGCCAATCTACCTGGTGGCCGTGCTGCTATGCGCGGCCACGCTGGGGCGCTGGCCGGCGATGCTGTGCGCCGGCCTGAGCTTTGTAGCCTTTAAGTTCTTTTTCGTCGACCCGATCTACAGCTTCACGGTCGACGATGCCGAAGACGTCTCACGCCTGCTCGTGTTTCTCACAACCGCGTTTCTGGCCGGCGGCATTGCGCTGCGCGTGCGCGCCCAGGCCACCGAAGCGCAGCAGCGCGCCGACGAGGCTGCCGCGCTCTACGCGCTCAGCCAGGCAATCAGCGCCGAGCTGGATTTCAACACCATCGCGCCGCTCTTCGTCGCCACCGCGCAGCGCCTGCTCGTGAGCCCTGGGTGCCGGATGCTGCTCGTATCGGACGACGGCGAGCTGAAAGTCTGCGCCGAAAGCGGCGCGTGGCCAGCCAATGCACCGATCGCGAGCGCGCCACTGCGTAGCGGCAATCAGACCTTCGGCAGCATACAGATCGTCAGCCGCCCGGCACAAGACACACCTGTGGCCAGCCAGCAGCGCCTGCTCGACACGCTGGCCAACCAGGCGGCGCTGGCGCTCGAGCGCAGCCGCTTAAGCCAGGCGGCCGCGCGTGCCGAGGCGCTCGCAGCCTCCGATCGGCTGAAATCCACGCTGCTATCGGCGATCTCTCACGACTTTCGTACGCCGCTAGCGTCGATCATTGGCGCGGCCGAGGAGCTTCTTTCGGAAGATGTGCGCTGGTCGCCTACGGCCATCCGTGATTTTGCCCAGGTGATCGACTCGCAGGCGCACCAGCTGCACCACCTCGTGGCCAATCTGCTCGACCTGACGCGGATCGAGGCAGGCGTGATGCACTCGCAGCGCGGCTGGTACAATATGGCCGAGATCATCTACAGCGTGCTCGACCGGCTGGCGAGCGAGCTTGCCGGCCGCCCGATCGAGCTGGTCGTCGCCGACGACTTGCCGCTGCTGCCAGTGGACTACGTGCAGATCGAACAGGTGCTGTGGAATATTCTGCAGAACGCGCGCGCCTACTCACCGCCAGGCACGCCGATCACAATCACTGCGGGGCTGGAAGCGCGCGAGCTGCGCATTCAGATCGGCGACCGTGGGCCGGGCGTCGCGCCCGAAGAGCGCGCGCGGGTGTTCGAGAAATTCTACCGCGCATCGCAGCCGGCCGGCACGCGCATTCCCGGGACCGGCATCGGGCTGGCTATCTGCAAAGGGCTGATTGACGCGCACGGCGGGCGAATTACGCTGCTTGGGCGCGAGGGTGGCGGCGCGCTCGTCGAAATCTACCTGCCGATCGAGGCCAGCCAACGCGCGGTGCCAGTTGGAGTGTAGCTATGGGAGCGGAGCACATCCTGGTGATCGATGACGAGCTGTCGATCCGGCGGCTGCTGCGCTCGAGCCTGGGCGAGCGCGGCTACCGCGTGACGGCGGTCGCGACCGGCGAGGAGGGCCTGGAGGTCGCCGGAAGCGACCCGCCAGCGGCGGTGATCCTCGACCTCGGGCTGCCCAACCAGGATGGCTTCGCGATCTGCGGCAAGCTGCGCGCCGAGAGCGAGGTACCGATCTTGATTCTGTCGGCGCGCTACGACGAGATGGAGAAAGTGCGCGCGCTCGACTTGGGCGCGGACGACTATATCACCAAGCCATTCGGTACCCACGAGCTGCTGGCGCGCATCCGCGTGGCGCTGCGCCGGGCCAACCGGCCGGCCGCGCGGCCATCGCTGATTGTAGCCGACGACCTGCGGATCGACCTGGAACGCCGGCAGGTGGCCAACGCCAACGGCGATGTGCGCCTGACCCCCACCGAGTATTCGCTGCTCACAACACTTGCGGCACACCCGGGCCGGGTGCTCACGCACCAGTGGCTGCTTGCCCAAGTGTGGGGGCCGGGATACGAGCAGGATGTTCAGAACCTGCACGTGTTCATCAGCCAGCTGCGCCGCAAGATCGAGGCGCAGCCCGCCAAGCCACGCTACATCCTCACCGAGCCAGGGATTGGCTACCGCTTCTGCGCGCTCGACGACCCAGCCTCATAGCAGCGCGCCGCTAGCTGTATGCCCTTGCTCCCAGCCCTTTCGCGCTCGAAGGGTGGCGCTTTGCGCCACCCTTCGAGCAACACACACAAAACGCGCCCCAACCGAGCCTGCGCTCACGGAATCACGGCGATCGCCTCGACCTCGATGAGCAGGCGCGGGTCGACCAGGCCAGCCACGGCCACGAGCGTGCTGGCGGGCGGGCGCTCGGCGCTGAGGTAGCCGGCGCGCACCTCGCGTAGCATCAACGTCACATCGTGCGTCAGCCCGACCACGAAGTAGGTGACCTTGACCAGGTGCTCGAAGCCGGCGCCAGCGGCGGCCAGCGCCTGCTGAAGGTTCGCGAACACTTGCTCGGCCTGGCCCCGGTGGTCGCCCTCGCCCACGACATTCCCGGCAGCGTCGAAGGCCACCTGCCCAGAGATATACACCGTCGTGCCGCCGCTGGCAGCAACCACGTGGCTGTAGCCGGTGGGCTTGGAGAGGCCAGCCGGGCTGAGAAACCTGACGTCGGCGCTCATGCGCGCTCCTTCGCTTGGGCGGATCCTTGGCGGATTATACCAAATTCGGCTGGCCACTTGGTTCATGGTGGGGGTTCGGGGGCGGCTTCGCCAGCCCCGAATTTCTTTTTGGTATGCCCTGCCCGGCTTCGCCGGGCAGGGCATACCAAAAAGAAAGTGAGCAAACGGGGTTGGCACGGGCCTTGTGCGCCACCTACGTAGCCATACGCAGGCAACGATCCCGTTCCGGCGTTATAGCGGCGCGAGGCGCGCCAGCAGGGCATGGGCCGCAGCCGCCAGCGGTTTGAAGCCGGCCGAGTCGGCCAGGGCGGCGGCAGCCTGAAGCTGCGGCACTGCCAGCGCCGGCTCGCCGAAGTCGCGCTCGATGCGGGCGATCTCGATCGCGGTGCGGATGTACTCGGGCAGCAGCCCGCGCCGCGCGCTGTAGTCGAGTGTGTGCGCCAGCCGCATGCGCGCGCCGGGCAGATCGCCGCGCGATGCCGCGATGCGCGCCAGCCCGTGCTGCGCCGCCGCGTACACAAAGCCATAGAGCGCCTGCGGGTTGGCCATTGCGGCCTGCAGGCGCGTGGCGGCGCGGCCCTGGTTGCCGGCGGCGAGATCGAGCAACCCCAGCCCCACCTCAACCCCCGCGCGGTGCGAGGCAAACGCCGGCAGGTCGCCAAGCTGCGCGGCGAGCGCCTCGAACAGCGCCCGCGCGTCGGCAAACTTGTCGTCGAGCAGCAGCAAAAACGCCTGGTGGATGCGCGGCCAGATCGATGCCCATGCCGCCTCGGGCGCGCGCTCGGCGGTAGCCAGGCTGGTGGCCAGCCAGCGCTCGGTGGCGGCGGTGTCGCCGCGCAGCGCGCTGAGGTGCGCGAGCTGGAGCGCGCTGATCACCGCCACCGCGGCCTGGCTGGTGTCGATCGCGAGCGCGTGGGCACGCAGCAGGCACGGCTCGGCAGCGCCTGCCAGCCCCTGCATCAGCGTGGCCCAGCCGACTTGGAACAGCGCCAGGGCTGCCGGCTCGGCGCCCATGGCCTCGGGCAGATCGGCGGCGGGGTTGCCGGGCGGATCTGGCGCCGGCTGAAACGGCACAAAGCTTTCGCCAGCCACCGGCCTCGCTTGATCCAACCGCTCGGCCGCTACCGGCTGCAGCAGCATGGCCGTACGCTGCTGCAGATCGGCCAGCGCCGGCGCGACGTTCGCGGGCTGGGTGTCGTGCGCGCGGCTGAGCACGGCGGCCTCGGCAAGGTCGCCCATGAGCGCGCGCAGCACCGCCATGCAGTCGGCGTCGGCGAGCACTTCGCGGAACACCGACTGCGCGATGTCGACCGCGGACTCGCGCGCCGCGATCGCCTTGCCGAGGTTGGCGTAGACCCCAGACACGAGGAGCTGATCCGCCGCCGTCATCTGCGCCCTCGCGCGGCTATTGGTCCAACGTCGGGCGCAGGCTCGTGCGCGACAAGACGAGCATGGTTTGCGCGGCGATACTCGCGGCGATCTTCCTGTCCGCGCTGCTTGCGCCCTGGCTCGCGAGCCGCGCGGCCATTCGTGACGAGACCGAGGCGAATCGACTCATGGCGATCTTTGGCGGTGGTGGCACGACCCGGGTGATCCGAGGCGACGCGTTCAAGCGCGTCATCGCCAAGGACTGGAGCGACGAAGCGTCGCGCGACCAG
>CALLYN010000146.1 GCA_937858455.1 uncultured Kouleothrix sp. | reverse complement strand
TGGCCCACGATTCAGCGCCAGCGCGCCGAGGTGGTGCCGCTCGATGCGCGCGGCCTGCGCGAGGCGATCGCCCAGCCCGCCCAGGCGGTGGGCGTGAGTGTAGAGCCAGCGCTGGTCGAGCGGCTGGTGGCGGATGCGGCGGGCGAGCCGGGGGTGCTGCCAATTGTGCAGGAAACGTTGCGGTTGCTGTGGGATCGGCTGGAGGCGCGGGCCATGCCGCTCAGCGCCTACGATGCGATCGTGCTGCCCGGTGCGGGCCAACGCGCGGGCTTGCATGTGGTGCTGGCCCGCCGCGCCGATTCAGCTCTGGCCGCGCTCGACCCTGAGCAGCAGGCGATTGCGCGGCGCGTGTTTTTGCGGCTGGTGCAGTTTGGTGCGGGCCGGGCCGATACGCGCCGCCAGCAACCGATTGATGCACTGCGCTCGTTGAACGATGACCCGCCGCAGTTCGAACAGACCGTGCTACACCTGGCCGAGCAGCGGTTGCTGACGCTCAGCGGGGCACAGGGCGGCGCGCGCAAGGTCGATATTGCGCATGAAACCCTGATCGGCAGCTGGCCGACCCTGCAAGAATGGCTAGCCGAGCGGCGCGAAGCCGAGCTTGATCGCCGCCGCCTGGAGGCGAAGGCTGCCGAGTGGGTGCGGCTGGGCCGCCGCCAGAATGGCCTACTCGACGATATTGAGCTGGCCGAGGCTGAGCGCTGGCTGGCTGGCCCCGATGCTGCTGAGCTAGGCTACGATGAGGCGCTGCCTGCCCTGGCCGAGGCCAGCCGCACGGCGCTGGTAGCGGCTGAGCAAGCCCAGGCCGCAGCTCAAGCCCAGGCGCTGGCGCAGGCCCAGGCGCTCGCTGCAGCCGAGCGCCACCGCGCCGAGGCGCAATCGCGCGCGGTGCGCAACTTGCGCGCGCTAGTGGCGCTTTTGAGCGTGCTGGTGCTGGTAAGCGGCACATTGCTCGCGCGCCCGGTATGGCTGCGCCAGCGCGCGATCTGGGCTGGCCCCGTCACGGCAATTGCCGTACCTGGCGGCCACGCAACGATTGGTACGAACGATACGAGCGCGCCGCCGCCGAGCAGGCCAGCGCGTACTGTGGCGCTGCCGCCTTTTTCCATCGATACGCACGAAGTGACGAACGCGCAATATTGCCTATGCCGCGCGGCGGGCGGCTGCGGCAACGATCCGTCATACGACGCGCAGTTCGTCTGCGATGCGGCGATCGCCGACCTGCCTGTGACGAATGTGACGCTGCCGCAGGCCAGCCAGTATTGCGGTTGGGTAGGTCGCCGCCTACCAACCGAAGTGGAATGGGAGTGGGCGGCGCGCGGCCCGTCTGGGCGGCGCTTTCCCACCGGCGACACAACGCCAGAACCGGGACAAGTGAATGTGCGTGCGAACGATGGTGCGGGCGAGCTGCGGCCCGTTGGGAGCGCGCCCGCCGACCGGACGCTTGAAGGGGTTGCCGACATGGATGGGAATGTGCAAGAGTGGACAGTTTCGCTCTACCTACCCTACGACCAGCCCGGTGCCCTCACGACATTCTGGCCGCAACAGGTGCCTGGCCCCAACCAGAAGCCTGCCCCGCCGGTGGTGCGCGGCGGCAGCTGGTATACCAGTGCCGAAGGCGCCGAGGCGACACGCCGCTACCCGCTGCTGGCGAATCAAGCCTACAACTACCTTGGGTTCCGCTGCGTTGATGGCGTATCGCTCGATACCCTGCGCCAGGCGCTGGCCGCTTCGGAATAGAATGTAGAACTTATGCGGTTGCACAATGGTGCCTGTGGACGCTGTACGCCTTGCTTGCGGCGAGCGCGCTGGTGCGTTCGAGCCTGGTTGTGTACGGTTTTGCCGCGCAAAGTACGGCAAAACCGTACACATATAAAAAATAGAGTACTGCTCTGCCGAAGGCTAAGCCCGACAACTCCCTACTTCCTAAGGAGGATGCAGGTATCTGCAAAAAAGCCATGCAATAGCGTTTAAATAAGAAAGCGCATACGTTGGGAGGATGATATGAGTGACGATGCACTGCAACAGCCGCGAAAGCTACGCCCCCGCACAACCGATCAGCGGCGCAAAGGTACGCCAGTCGAGTACAAAGAATACCTGAAGCACGATGGCTATGTCACCGGGATTGCGTATTACTCGAACCCGCAGGGGTTGGGGAACTTTCGCCTGTATGTCAGCGGCCCGCCCGAATCGGTTGATCGCTTTGCAGCGGAGGCGGGCATTATTTCGATGCAAATTGCGCCGGGCCGCGACGAAGACTTCGCGCTGATGCGCGAGCGCCAGGCCGAAGCGTGTAAGCTTCAGAGCGAGCGATTACAGCGCCAGCTTGAGGCCTTGCACAAGCTTTCCGACCCAGAAGTGCTCAAGAATCTGTCGGAAGAGGATCGCGCCGACCTGCTGCGCGAGGCTTCCGATCCGCTCCCACAGCACGATGCCGAGAAGCCCAACCTGCGGCGCGACCGCCATATTCAGATCGAGGTGCTCGATAAGCTTGAGCCACGCACGCCCTATTTCCTCTCCTTCACGGTCGATCCATCGGTGGCACAGGGCACCTGCGATATCTGGAGCCTGTTCGACACCAATGTTATCGAAACCTGGGC
>CALLYN010000145.1 GCA_937858455.1 uncultured Kouleothrix sp. | reverse complement strand
TCGGCGTGGCGCTGCGCTCGCGCGCCGGCACCAAGCCGCTGTATATCTCGATCGGCCACCGCATTAGCCTGCCTACCGCAATCGAGTATGTGCTGGCCTGCCTCACCAAGTATCGCCTGCCCGAAACCACCCGCGCCGCCGACGGCCTGGCCTCGCACGGCCGCATCCCGAACATCGCCCCCTAGCAGCGCTACACTGCCCCAGCCAGCGGCACATACTGGTGGTTGACGCCGGCCTGCAGCTCGGCCAGCGGGAACGAGCGGCGTGCGCGCGGCGGGATCAAGAAATTCTGGCGGTGCATCGCGCGAATCA
Source organism: uncultured Kouleothrix sp. (assembly GCA_937858455.1). Taxonomy (GTDB): domain Bacteria; phylum Chloroflexota; class Chloroflexia; order Chloroflexales; family Roseiflexaceae; genus Kouleothrix. The sequence goes on along the minus strand of CALLYN010000145.1, from coordinate 4,859 downwards.
CCTGGTTGATGCCATTGGCGGTATCGGCGATATTGTACGGCGACGCGCGCAAATTCGTGCCGTCGGGCATTACCCCGGCCATTGCTAGCCGCATGGCGTGAAACTGCTGGCTGGTGGCTGTGAACGACACAAAGTGCAGCCCGGCGGCCGGCACCGCGCTATACTGATCCAGGTCGGGGTTCGAAGTCCACGCGAATGGGTTGTCGAGCGTGTTGAAGTCGTCGCGCAGCGAGATCGGCGTGCCGGCCGGCCATGCGCGCCCGTAGTTGTCGACGATGTCGGCGGCGAGGCGGTTGGCCTGCTGTAGCGTGGCGTTGTGGCCCAGCAGGCTGTAGCTCGCGGCATCCTGCACCACATCCGCCAGGCTCGAGCGGTGCGCCGCGTCGTTGGGGATGGTGACAACATTCGGGCCGGCAAAGGTGCGCGGCGAGAACATGCGCGCCACGCGCTCGGCCGGGGTGAAGCGTCCATACCACTGCGCCAGGTCGCTGAAGAGCTGCGACAGGTGCATGCAGCAGCCGCCCACGAAGTAGCCGTTCGGCCACTGGTCGGTGGCGCCGGGCACCGTCTCGAAGCTCACCAGGTTGCCCGGCGCGAGCGCGCCGTGCTGCGTGCTGGTAAAGCCCATCATCAGCTGGGCCTGGTCGGGGATCTGGTCGGCGCCGGGGATGTTCGCGGCCAGCGCCAGCTGCTTGGCGATGCTGCGCGAGTCGAAGCCGCGCCCCACAAAGCCCTTGCGCACGCTGGTGAGCGCGAACAGGTCGCCCACGTACGCCGGGCTGGTTTCGTCTTCGAAGAGCGCCCGCTCGGCCGCCGCGACCGTCGCCTGGCTATCGCTGCGGAACAAAAACACCACCGCGTTCTGCTCCACCAGCATCTCGTCGCGGTCGCCAGGGAAGCGGATCGCGTCAAGCAACACCGGCTGGCGCTTGCCGGTGGCGGCCGAGTACTGCAGGTCGGTCGGCAGCATCCGCTCGACCAGGTCGGCGGCGAGGTAGCTGCGGAAGTACGGCAGCCCCCAGCCCACCACCAGCGTCAGCCCGGCCGGCGTCGGCGCGTAGGGCGCCTCGACCAGCCGCAGCGCGGCTTCGAGCCGGCCCTGGGCCGCGATCAGCGCGGCCGCGCCGGGAGCGAAAGCCAACCTGGCGGTGATGATCTCGTGGTACAGCGGCGGAATGATCACCTTCACGCCATTGTCGACAATCGTCTCGACGTCGTCGACCAGGTACTGCTCCTGGCGGCGCGCGGTGGCGGTCGTGCTGGCTGCCGGGCGCTCAAACGCCGCGACAGTATCGAGAAAGCTATAGATGCCGCGTGCGCTGATCGCGCCGATGGAAAGGCCGGCCGCGCGTCGGAGGAACGCGCGCCGGCTGAGCGGCTGCTGATTTTTTTTCATATGGCAGTTGCATGGTGCGCGGGGGCGGCTGCGTCGCCCCCGCGCCAATAGTGCGATGCTAGGCCAGGCCCAGATCGCAGAGGAAGATCTTCGAGCCATACGCCGGCTTCCAGCTCAGCGGCTGGTCGGTAAACTGCGGCTGCCGGGCGGCTGCGGCCGGCGCCGCTGCCAGCGGCACGTACACCTTGGTGGCCGTTCCGCTCGACACCGTGAAGCCGTCGGTGCTCTGCGCCTGCTTGGCCGCGGTCGTCACGGTGATCTTGCCGGTGCTGGCGCCCTGCGGCACGATCGCCCGCAGCGAGGTGAGCGAGTCGACCGTGAAGCTGCTGGCCGGCGTGCCATTGAACAGCACTCCGGTCACGCCGGTGAAGCCCGAGCCGCTGACCGTCACTTCGGTGCCGGCCGCGCCAGCCGGTGGGCTGAAGCTGCTCACCGCCAGATCGGGCGCGGCCGCCAGCACGGTGAAGTTGGTGGCGGTGGTGGCGTCGCCGGTGGCCGTGCTGAGCACGATCTTACCGGTGGTGGCGCCGGCCGGCACCTGCACCACGAGCTGCCCGGCCGACTGGCCGGTGATGCTTATGGCCTGCGTGCCGTTGAACGACACGCTCGTGACGCGGTTGAGCCCGGTGCCGCTGATCGTGATCGGCGTGCCAACTGTGCCGCTGGCCGGGCTGAAGCCGCTGATCGTCGTCAGCGCCTGGTCGCTCGTCGCGATCACCAGCTGCGGCGGGTTGGTGCCCTCGCGCGAGCTGTAGCGCAGCGAGTCGGTGGCGGCGGTCTTCAGCGCGAAGTTGAACGTGCCATTGTCGCGCACTACGCTGGTCACGTCGAACTCGACCCAGGTGTTGAGCGCCACTGCGGTGGTGTTGCTCACTAGCGCAGTCGAGCCAAGCACCGGCGCGGTGTTAAGCGTGATGCCGGCCTCAGTCCACGGCCCCGAGTCGTCTTTGAAGCGATCGGGCGCCACGTACAGGTTGCCGCCTTTGGCGCTCGCGTCGGTCACGTACAGGCGCAGCTTAGCGCTCTGTACAGCATTGGTAAGGCCGGCGACGTTGAAGCGCAGGTAGCTGGTGTACGCGGTCGCGCCGCCATTCACACGCAGGGCAACGTCGGTGCCGTAGTTCCTGGTAGGCGCCGCCGAGGAGACATACGCGTCGGCCACGGGCGCGAACTGCAGCGGTGCGCTCAGCGGCACCATCACCGGGTCGACTGCAGTGTACGAGCCGAATGTGACCACCACCGACGGGTTGGCGTAGTCTTTGTAGCCTGCCTTCGAGACCGTCATGTCGTAGGTGCCGGGCGGAACATCGATCAGGTAGCGACCGGTGTTGTCGGTGCTGGTGGTGTACGGGCCGATCTTCACCGTCGCATTCGGCACGATCTGCAGCGTCACGCTGTCGTGGGCCTCGCCGGCCACAAACGTTGGCTTGGGCGTCAGCGCGATGTTCGTCGTGACGGTGGCGTTCACCGGAACCGCGACCGGCTGGTCGGCGCTGCTGTTGTAGCCGGTCGCCGCCGCGCTGATCGTCTGGCTGCCCGAGGGAATGTCGGCGATGGTGTAGTTGCCGTTGGCGTCGGCCGCGACCGTGCCGCCGACATAGGTGACGATCGCGCCGGCGATGCCCTGGCCAGTGGAGCTATCGGTGACTTTGCCGGCGATCGTGCCAGGTGGCGTGAGCACCACGTCCAGCGTCACTTTGGCGCCACCGCCGACCGGCTGGTTGCGCTTCACCGTGGCAAAGCCGTTTTTGGCGAACGTCAGCTGCACCTCGCCGGGGGTGATGTCGCCCAGCGTATAGATGCCGTCGACGTCGGTGGTGGTGGTGTCGCCCGCGTACGATACACTCACGCCGCTGACTGGGTCGCCGTTGCCGTCGGTAACTTTGCCGCTGACGCTGCCGGGCGTAAGGTTCGCGCTTGAGTCGATGCGTACGATCTTGGCTACCGAAGGCACGCCTTTGCTATCTTTCACCAGCAGCTGGTAGAAGCCAGGCGGCGCGTAGTTGGCGCTGGGCGGCGCCACCACATTCAGCGTGCTGCCCGACTGCGTGAACGACAGCGGAACGTAGCGCTGGTTGTGGTCGAAGGCGTGGGTCACGGCGTTCAGGCCAATCAGCGCGACGCCCTGGATGGTCGAGCCGTCGGTGATATTCACGCCGATGTTAAAGCCGCCGCCGTAGGTCAGGGTATCGGGGTTGCTGGTGATGCTGGGGCGCGCGCCCTTGAACAGGTAGGGCGGCGAAAAGATCTGGGCAGTGTAGCGGCCATTGTACTCGCCGCCGCTGGTGAGCACGCGGCCGTCGGGCAGCAGAATGGCAGCCGAGTGATACATGCGATCATCCGTCATTCTGGCGGTCACAGTCCACTGCTCGGTAGCCGGGTTCCAGATCTCGCCCTCGTACACCGCGCCGGTGAGCACGCCATCGCCCAGGTCGTCGGCCGAGCGCGTGCCGCCAACCGCCATCACCTCGCCGTCGGCCAGGATGACCATATTGTGGCGCCGGCGCGGGAAGTGCATCGACTGCACTTTCTTCCACTGCGGGTTGGCTGCGGTCATGTCGATCGTCGCCGTGTCGGTGATCGAGGGATCGTTGCCGCCCGAGCGAATGATCTTGCCGGGCGAATACATCGCCGACGACTCGGCGTAGCCGCTGCTGCCGAACGAGTTGGTCGGGCCGTTCGCCCAGGTGCCGGCGGCCGTATCAAGCAGAAATGTGCTCGTCGAGGTGCCAGCCTTGAACACCTTGCCGTTGGGCAGCACGAACATCTGCGGGTACAGGCCCAGATCCTTGAACGCGCTGTTGGGCAGGAGCGTCCAGACGTTGGTGGCAGGGTCGTAGATCTCGGGGATGTTGGCGCGGCCACCGCCGGGCATATCGCCCGAGCTGGCCAGAATGCGGCCGTCGGGCAGGCGCGTAGTGGTGCCATACCAGCGCGGGTAGTGCATCGGCTGCATATTCGACCACTCGTTGGTAGCGGGGTCGAAGATCGCGGTGACGGTGATGCCGTCGTGCGGCGAGACAATCACGCCGCCGGCGACGATCACGCGCCCGTCGGAGAGAAATGTCTGCGCGGCGCAGTGCAGGTCGCCAAAGTTCGCCGGCACAGCCACCTTGGTTTGCGTGGCCGGATCCCACACAAACGCATCCTGGCCAGTTGGCCAGGCCAGTACCTTGCCATTGGGCAGCATGGCCATGTGTTTGCCGAAGATGCCCCAGTTGATCACTGGCGCCCACTCGCCAGTGGTGGCGCGCGGGTCGTCTACCGCTGGCGGCGCCGGCGCTACATTGGCGCGCGCCACCAGCACCTGCCCGACGTGTGGCAGCGCCAGGCTCAGCACAAAAGCCAGCGCGCACACGATCGGCCAAGGTCGTCGGGTTAGATTGAAACTGCGATGCACGCGTTACTCCTTACCTGATGAGGTTGTGTTGGGTAGTTGATTGACTCAAACTGTTGCGCTGCG
>CALLYN010000144.1 GCA_937858455.1 uncultured Kouleothrix sp. | reverse complement strand
AACCGCGAACTACATCGCAACCGGCCTGAAGTGGCGGCGCGGTGAGCCGTGGCTTCAGGAAATCCGCGTGCCGCAGAACCTGCCGTGGGAGCAGACAGACCTCTCGGTGAAGCACCCGCGCTCGCAATGGGCGAAGTGGGGCGTGACCTATCCCGACGGGCGGCCGCTGCCGAACGACGACATGCCGGCTTCCGTGCTGCTGCCGATGGGCCGCTCCGGCCCGGCGTTTCTGGCCTATGCGAACTTCGCCGCCTACACCGAGTGGAACAACTCGCTGATCTATTCGACCACCGCCGGCTATCTCGCGACCCGCATCGCCGGCGCGCCGCCGATGCGCCAGCCCTCGAGCATAAAGTCGGGCTGCGGCCGGGCCGCCCGACGGTGCGGCTCGAGCGCGAGCCGGTTGGAGCCGGGCTGGTAGTGCACAACTACGGCCACGGCGGCGCCGGCGTCACACTCTCGTGGGGCTGCGCCGCCGAGGTGGTGCGGCTCATACAGCTCGGCTGAGCGCCTTGCCGGCTACTTATGCTCGCGCAGCTTGCTCTCGGGGCCGGTGTCGATCTCGGCCAGGATCTCCAGCAGCTTCTCGAGCGCGAACGGCTTCTCGAGCCAGCGGATACCCTTGCCGGCGAGCGAGGGCGCGATCTCCTGGACATAGCGCGTCGCCGCCGAGCATAAAATAACCGGGATGGGCCGCGTCGCGGCGTCGAGGTACAGCATATCGATCAGCGCCCATCCCGATGGCAGATTATCAAACATCAAGTCGCAGATCACCGCGTCGGGGCAGCTGCTTTTGATCTGCTCAAACGCTCCCTGATGCTTCGGGAACGTGGTTACGTCGTAGCCTTCTTCGCCCAGGAAATCCGACAGCAGCTCGAGAAATTCCGGGTGGTCGTTGACAATCGTTACGCGTTTCCTTGCCGTCATTCTGTACAATCCTCGCCAAGCATTTGAATTCGGGCCGCTATTGTAGTGGCATGACCTCGCTTGTGCAAACCGCCAGAAAACATGGCACCGATTATGCAATAGTGCTTGGCAGCGTCTCTCGCAGCGAAGGAGGCTGGCGTGATCCCGCAAATGCCATTGATCAAACGTGCGGCGCCGCTTGTGATCAGCGGCGCCTCTGGTATCTATATCGTACTGCGCGCCCGCAAGCTCAGCATGGCCGAGCCCACCGACGAGTCGTTCGCGCGCTTTCTGATCGGCCAGCCCGACCTCGTGACCGTGCTGGTTGGCGTCCCGGCCAGCTGGTATGTCGCGCAGCGCCGCCGCCGCGCCGGCCAGCCCAACGGCATGGCGCACGGCGCCAAGGCGCAGGCGCTGCACTCGCTGCGCCAGGTTTTCGCAGCGCTGCTTCTGGGCATCGACCTGATGGCGCGCAAGGCCGCCCGGCTCGATCAGCCCGAGCTGGTGGCCCTGGCGCGGCGGCTCAAGCTGGTGATCCGCCAGGGGATCGATACGCTCGCGGTGCTGGGCGAACCTTCCCCTACCGATCTCGAAAAGATCTATGGCGCGCCCAAAACCCGATGAGTGCTCGCTCCGACACCAGCTAGCAGCCGGCACATCGGCGCGCGCCAGTGATGGTATAATGCGGCGATTCACCGCCCAGCACAGAGGAGTCGACCGTGACCATCAAGTCCGACCGCTGGATTCGACGCATGGCGCAAGAGCATGGCATGATCGAGCCGTTCGTCGAAAGCCAGGTGCGCCAGGGTGTGATCTCGTACGGCCTGTCGTCGTATGGCTATGATATGCGCATCGCCAACGAGTTCAAGGTCTTTACCAACGTCTTCAATACACTGGTCGACCCAAAGCACTTCGATTCGCGCTCGTTTGTCGATATTACCGCCGATTACTGTGATATTCCGCCAAACTCGTTCGCTCTGGCGCGAACTGTCGAGTACTTCCGTATTCCGCGCAATGTCTTGGCGATTTGCCTCGGAAAATCGACGTACGCGCGCTGCTTTAGGGCAGACACGCGCGTAGCGCTCGTTGACGGAACGACGCCCACCTTGGAGGAGATGGCACGCAGGGCCAGCGATGGCGAGATGTTCTGGGGCTACAGTATCGGCCCGCACGGCCGGATGATCGTTTCGCTGCTCGAAGCCCCGCGCTATATCGGCCGCGACTCGCTCGTGGAAGTGAAGATCGACAACGACGAGGCGATCTTCTGCACGCCCGATCACCTGTTCCTGATGCGGGATGGGCGCATGGTCGCTGCCGGCGAGCTGCGCTCGGGCGACTCGCTGATGCCGCTGTATCGCCAGCTCGCGCGCGGCTACGAAGTGGTCTACCAGCCGCTCAACGGGCACCTCTACCCGACCCACCGCATGGCCGAGGAGTGGAATGTGCGAAATGGCGCGTATACCGATACGCCCGGCACCCGCCGCCACCATATCGACTTCAACCGGCGCAATGCTATTCCCTGGAATATCATGCGCATGGCAGCGAGCGAGCATATCCAGCTGCACAACCAGGCCAGCTACGGCGAGGACTTCCCCCCGCACAAGCACAGCCCAGCTATTCGCGCCGCGCTCGATCATGCCGGCTTGGGCAGCGGCGCAGCCCAGCTGCGCGAGTTCGATCGCGCTGTGTTCGAGCGCTCCCCCGAGGTCAGCGGTCGCTTCAAGGGCCAGCGGCCGGCTCGCAACCACAAGGTTGTGAGCGTTCGCGAGATCGCTGGCGATCACGATGTGTACTGCCTGACGGTTCCGGAGGCGGGCAACTTCGCGCTCGCGGCCGGCGTGTTCGTCCACAACTGCGGAATCATCGTGAATACCACGCCCTTCGAGCCGGGCTGGCGCGGCTATGTGACGCTCGAGCTTTCGAACAGCACGCCGCTGCCGGCGCGGATCTACGCCAACGAGGGCATCGGCCAGGTGCTGTTCTTCGAGAGCGACGAGCAGTGCGAGATATCGTACGACGACAAGCAGGGCAAGTATCTCGACCAGGTCGGCGTAGTGCCGCCGCGATTGTAGCGCGCGCTTGGCGATGGGGCTGCGCGCCCCCCGTGCCCCGCGGCAGGGGGCTGCCGCCAGCCCCCTGCACCCCGCCGACACCCAGGGGGTACCCGGCGCTGCCCCAGGCCCCATAATGAATGCCGTCTCATTTGTGATGCCCGTGGCGCATGCCTTAGGGCACAGAATGACGTGTTGGTTTGCCCTGGGGCACGAGCCAATGATGTTCTCGCTGGCACGGCCTTTCCCGTAGGGCGCGCATCGTGCGCGCCTTCTCCCTGCCGGGCGCGCGCGCCGCGAGAAAGGCGCCGGGGGCGCTGCGCCCCGCAGCAGCTCTCAACGCCCTAACATCTCAATGCTGACCATCCCCAGATCCATCCACTGGCCCGGCACGTCGACCAGCCCCCACCCGAAGTGCCCGCGCGGCGTCGCCACCATCCACTGGTTATCGACCCAGGCGACAAACCCGAGCGGCCCGCGCGGCGCGCGATCGGTCGCGAGCACGGTGCGGCCGTCGATCGCGAAGCGCGCGCCGTCGCGGGCACGGCACGTCCTCGCATCACCGGGAAGAACGCCTCACCGCGAACGGCGACGGGGCGACCGCCTGAGCTTCGGGCTCACGAGCACGAGGGAGGAGCCCATCGCCGAAGACATGCGACCACGATCCAAGGGCGCCGAAGGGGCGCTCCGGCTGCTGTCGGAAAACGTTTCCACCCCCCGAGTTTCCTTCTTCAAAGGGATGAGATGCACCGAGTCGTTACACCACGGAGGAGGTTTCCATCATGAAGCGAGCAGGATTGGTGGCCGCCCTGATGACGGGTGCGTTGCTCTGTGCTGCGTTGCCCGCCTGGGCGCAGTTCCAGCGCTACGACTACATCTGGGCGCGTTCCACCGGCGGCGCGGCGCTGACGCTGGACGGTCAGCTCAACGAGCCCCAGTGGGCGCAGGCGGAATCGCTCATCATCACCACCCGTCAGGACGGGCCGATTCCCGGCTCGGGCTGGAAGGACGAGGGTGGATTCATCTCGACCGACCCGAATCGCGGAGTCTTCCGCTTCCTCGTCGTCGGCAACCAGCTGTGGATCGGCGTCACGGTGCGTGACAGCTCGATCGGTGGTTCGTCGCTCTTCAATCGCTTCGACGGCCTGCTCATGGGCCTGAAGGGCCACGACGACGCCGGCCGTCCCTCGGGACCGCGCGAGCACTTCCTCTCCTGGTGGTGGCCGCCGGAGAGCGGCGACACCAACCCGCTCGCCATCAACAAGCCGATGAGCATGATCGGCTACTGGCGCACGTGGCCCCCGGGCACGCCGCCGACGCCGCAGCAGACGCAGGCGTGGGACGCGCGCTACATCGTGAACGGCAAGGTGAACTCGGACACGACGTCGGACGTCGGCTACACGGTCGAGATGCGCTTCGACCTCGGGCTGAACGGCTACGACGTGACCGACGCGGACGGCGACGCGGTGGAGTGGAACTGCTCGCTGTACGACATGGACAACTTCTGGCCGATCACGAACTTCTTCCGTTTCTCGGTCTGCCGTACGTGGGTGCAGGGTCCGTGGGGCAACGCGGCCTGGTACCACAACCTCCACATCCTCGCGCGTCCGAGCGTGACGACCTCGTCGGGCACGCTGCCCACGTACGCGGCCGACCTGCAGATCCCGCAGGCGAGCACGCAGCCGTCGCCCTCGATCGACGGCTTCCTCACCGAGCCGGTGTGGGCGAGCGCTCCGAGCCTGCGTCTCACGTTCGACGACACGGCGCAGCTCAACTCGTATCCCGGCGTCGGTCCGTATCGCTCGGGCCAGTACCAGGCTCCGGTGAACGGCAACGGCGGCACGGCGTTCATCGCCGATCCCGGCGACGCGATCGTGAAGTACTTCTTCAAGGGCGACACGCTGTTCCTCG
>CALLYN010000143.1 GCA_937858455.1 uncultured Kouleothrix sp. | reverse complement strand
CGATCGGCTGGGGCTGGCGCGCCGGCGCAGGGCTGCTGATCGCCGGCGCGCTGGCCTACCCACTCAGCGCCACGCCGGCACGCATAGCCGATCGCTTCGACGCGCGCATCGGGCCAACGCTCGACGGCATGGCGTTCATGCAGACGGCGCGCTGGGCCGAGAACGAGCGGCAGTTCCCGCTAGCCGAAGACGCGGCGGCGATCGCGTGGATGCGCCAGAACATCGCCGGCACGCCGATCGTGCTCGAGGCCGAAACCGCGCCATACCGCTGGGCCGGGCGCGTGTCGGCCTATACCGGCCTGCCGACGCTGCTGGGCTGGCCGTGGCACGAGCAGCGCCAGCGCTTTGTGGCGCTGGCAGGGGGCGTAATCGACCGGCGCGAGCGGCTGATCGCGCGGCTCTACAGCGGCGCCGAGCCGGCTGGCGCGACGCTGCGCGATCTGCAGCTATATGGCGTGGAATACGTGTATGTTGGCCAGCTCGAGCGCGCGCTCTACCCGGCCGCCGGCCTGGCGCAGCTCGACGCGCTGGCCGAGGCTGGCCAGATCACAGCGGTGTACCGGCGCGACGCTACCGTGATCTACCAGGTGCCCACGGGCAAGCTGCCGCCGGCGGTGCTGGCGGCAGACACGACCGCGCGCTAGGCTGGCTTGCGGCACACAAAGAAATAGTACGGGCCGTCTTCGCCAGGCGGCGCCTCGTAGATCCGGCGCAGCAGCGGCTCCCATAGCAGGTTGGGCGTGAGCGGCGGGCTGAGCAGCCAGCGCCCGGTGAGCCGGCGCGTGATCAGCGACGGCACGCCGTAGTAGTGGCTGAAATCGAACAGCTTGAGCGCGGCCGAGCTGAAATACGGCCGGTGGTACACCACCTCGAGCCCGGCCGCCGCGAAGCGCGCGCTCCAGCCGGCCACGCTGAGCGTGTTGTAGTGGTACGAAAGCGTGTTGAACCAGCGGCCATAGCGGCTGCCATCGAGCCCAACCGCGTTCAGCAGCGTGGTGCCCAGCAGATCCTGCGGGAAGCGATTGCCAACGACCGAGGTGACGAACTGCCCGCCTGGGCGCAGCACCCGCGCCACCTCGCCGAGCGTCTCGGCCAGCGGCACCACGTGCTCGAGCACGCAGTTGCTGATCGCGCTGGCAAACGAGGCGTCGGGGAACGGCAGGTGCGCGCCATTCGCCACGCTCAGGCCGGCGTACACGCCGCGGCCGAGAGCCTCGTGCGTATCGCTGCGGATCGGGTCGATGCCGAACACCCGCTTGCCGGGAAAGGCGATCTCGACAAACGTGCCGTCGCCCGAGCCAATGTCGACGATCGGCTCGGGTAGGTCGGGGGCGATCTCGGCGAACAGGCGCGCCTCAACCGCGCGCAGCATCGCCCGGTGGATCGGCAGAGTCAGCAGGTGCGGGCGCAAAAAATCGCGGTCGGTTGTCATCGTTTTAGCTCGTTGAATAAGGCTTCATACTCGGCGGCGGTGCGCTCGGTGCTGAAGCGGGCGGCGATCTCGGCGCGCGGGCGCACAAAGCGGGCGCGGTTGGCCAGCACCTCGACGATCGCCTCGGCGAGCGCGGCGCTGTCGCCAATCGGCACCACCAGGCCCATGCCCGTCTGCTGCACTGGCTGGCGCACGCCGGGCAGCGCGCTGGCGATCGACGGCGTGCCACACAGCATCGCCTCGACCTGCACCAGGCCAAATGTTTCGGTGGAATTGAGCGACGGCACGACGATCATATCCAGGTTCGGGAAGAACGCCGCCATCTCGCGCGGGTTCAGCGTGCCCAGAAACGTCCAGTGGTCGCTGTAGCGCTGAAACAGCGGGGCCAGGCGGCGGGCGTAGTCGGCCTCGCCGAGCACATTCTCGAAGGGGCCGGCGAACAGCACGCGGGCGTTGGGGTAGGCCTGCAGCACGCGCGGCAGGGCGTTGAGCAGGATCTCGACGCCCTTCTCGGCCGCGAGGCGCGCGGCCATGCCGATCACCGGGCCGCGGATATTCCAGCGCTCGCGGAAGCCGGCGATCTCGGCCTGGCTAGCCTGGGCCACCTCCACCGGCGGCGGGATGACGACGATCTTGTCGCGGAAGCGCCGCAGGAATGGCGAGTGCTCGGCAAAATCCTGAGTGTAGGCCACCACGCGCGTCGAGAGCACGCCGGCCGAAACATTCGCGGTATCGACGACCCGGTTGGCGACGCGGTTGATCAGGCCGGGCGGCAGCTGAAGATCGCTGTGGTACGTCAGCACCACCGGCTGGCGAAACAGCCGCCCGCGCAGTGCCAGGCCGGGCGCGTCGAACTGCGGCAGGTGCAGGCTCATCGCGTCGTGGTGCAGCGCCAGCACCGTGGCCAGCCCGCCAAAGTTGGGCATGATCACGCCCTTGCTGACGCGAGCAGCCACCGGCGCGCGCACCACCCGCACGCCGTCGATCACCTCGCGCAGCGGCAGGCTCGGGTCGTACTGCGAGGTCAGCACCGTCACGCCGTGGCCACGCCGGGCCAGCGCAGTGGCCAGCCGCTCGACATAGATTGTCAGCCCGCTCACATACGGGCGGTAGTACGTCAGCCCAAACAGCAGCCGCATCCGCATTCCTCACGCCGCCGATCACAGCAGCCCAGCCGGCGTTTCGTGCTTGTGCGCAAGCTCGCAACGCGCATCCCCGGTGGCGGCAAACGCCACAGCAGCAGGCGGCGCGCATTATAGCACAGCTTGTAGCTGTATCGTCGTATTTATGTTGGACGAGCGCCGGGATCATGCCTATAATGTGTTTGGCTTACGGTACCGGCGCGCCAGCAGATAAAAGGCCACTATGACGAGCAACCAGCTGCCTAGCCAGGCTTCCGCCCCTGCCTCTGAATCTCGATCGCGATTGCGGCGGCGCAAGCAGCAGGCTACCTGGGCGCTGCTGCTCGGCATACTGCTGCTCGGCGCATACTTCCGCACGCTGAGCCTCTTCAGCTGGGACGAACCATCGTACCGGCTGCACCCCGACGAGCGCTTCATGACCGACGTGGCCTCGCTGCTACGAGTGCCCACCAGCTTCGGCGAGTATTTCGACTCGGCGCGCAACCCGCTCAACCCGCGCAACCACGGCAAAGACTTCTACGTCTATGGCTTGCTGCCGCAGACGCTCACACGCATCGCGGCGGTGATGCTGACGCCAAACGAGGCCCTGCCGCCAACCACGCCCTCGGCCAATGGCACGGCGCAGCTGCCGAACCCCGAGCTGGGCGTGCCGAAGCTGCGGCCGCTGCAGGCGCTGCTGAACCCGGCCGGCAAGAACCTGACCGACTATGGCGAGATCTTCAAGGTCGGCCGGGCCTGGTCGGCGCTGTTCGATATCGCCTCGCTGCTAATAGTGTTTCTGATCGGCCGGCGCCTGTATGGCCGCAAGGTGGGCCTGCTGGCGGCATTTCTGCTGGCCGTCTCGGTGCTGCCGATCCAGCTGGCGCACTTCTTCACCGTCGACTCGACCACGGCCTTCTTTACGCTGCTGACGGTGTACTGGGCGGTGCGGCTGGCCCAGGGCGAGCGCCCTGCCGGCTACATTCCGCTGGGCCTGAGCATCGGCCTGGCGATGTCGACCCGCGTGACCATGGCCACGCTGGCGCTGCTGGCGATCGTGGTAGCCGGGCTGCGCGCCTGGCAGTCGGCGCATGCGCCCGGGGTGCCGCGCCGGCCGGGCAGGCTGATGCCGGCGCTGTACGGCCAGTTTATGTGGCTGGCGCTGGCGGGCGTGCTGTCGTTCCTGGTGTTCCGCGTGCTCCAGCCCGACGCGTTCATGGGCACGTCGGCGGCGCTGCCGGCCGGGCAGCCCGCCGGCGCGCTCGCGCGGCTGCTGCAGGGCCGTGGCTTTTTCGACATCCGCCCCGAGGCGCGCTTCATCGAGAACTACCGCTCGATCGGCGCGACCTTCAGCGGCGAGATGGACTGGCCGCCGAGCCAGCAGTGGGCCGGCCGGCCGCGCTTCGTGTTCGCGCTGCAGAACATGATTATCTGGGGCATGGGCGTGCCGCTGGGGCTGGCGGCCTGGGCCGGCTGGGCCTGGGCCGGCTGGCAGCTGCTGCGCCGCCGCAAGCTCAAGCACCTTGTGCCGTGGGCCTGGATCACGTTCTTCTTCGGCTGGCAGGGCGGCCAGTTCTTCATGACCATGCGCTACTACTCGATGCTCTACGGCCTGCTGGCGATCTTCGCCGCATGGCTGCTGCTCGAGCTGAGCAAGCGCCACTACAACCAGGATACACTGCTCCGCGCGTTTCTGACGCGCCGCCGCGCCTACCTGCTTGGCCAGGCCGCGCTGGTGCTGGTGGTCGCGTTCTCGGCCTGCTGGGCCTACGCCTTCACGCGGATCTACACCCGCGCGCATACGCGCATCACCGCCTCGCGCTGGCTGTATGCCAACGCCACGCCTGGCTCGGCGATCACCTCCGAGTCGTGGGACGACGGCCTGCCGCTCGACCTCGATGGCTATAGCCACGACCGCTTTGTCGGCGTCGAGACGTACCCCTACGCCGAGGACGAGGCGAGCAAGTACTTCGGCGCGCGCGACGCCAACGGCAAGTACTCGCCTGGCCTGCTCGACCAGC
>CALLYN010000142.1 GCA_937858455.1 uncultured Kouleothrix sp. | reverse complement strand
CTTCGAGGTGGCGCTGCGCAACGCCGGCCCGGCGATCGAAGTCAAGCCCAAGCGCGTCGGCGGCGCGACATACCAGGTGCCGGTTGAGGTCAAGAGCGACCGCCGCCAGTCGCTGGCGATGCGCTGGCTGCTGATCTCGGCGCGCGGCCGCACTGGCAAGCCCATGCACGAGCGCCTTGCCGCCGAGATCATGGACGCGTTCAACAACACCGGCAGCACGATCAAGCGCAAAGAAGATGTGCAGCGTATGGCCGAGGCCAACCGCGCATTCTCACACTACGGTAAGTTCTAAATCGAGAACCAGGAACCTGCGGGTTCGCCGAAATCGAGACCGTTGGATACACGCGGTTCCGGGTTCTCACAACACTAGAGAAGCCGAGGAAAGACAATCATGCCCCGCGAGATACCATTAGAGCGGACGCGAAATATCGGTATTATTGCGCATATTGATGCGGGAAAGACAACGACTACCGAGCGCATCCTGTTCTACACCGGCCGAACCTACAAGATCGGCGAGGTTCATGAGGGCACTGCCACCATGGACTGGATGGAGCAGGAGCGCGAGCGTGGTATTACGATCACCGCTGCGGCAACCACTGCCCAGTGGAAGGTCAACGACGACGTCTATCGCATTAATATCATCGATACCCCCGGCCACGTCGATTTCACCGCCGAGGTTGAGCGCTCGCTACGCGTGCTCGACGGCGGCGTCGTGGTGTTCGATGCAGTCGCCGGCGTTGAGCCACAATCCGAAACTGTTTGGCGCCAGGCCGATAAATACCGCGTGCCGCGCATCTGCTTCGTCAACAAAATGGATCGCACCGGCGCGAACTTCGAGCGCACCGTCGGGATGATCAAGGATCGCCTGGGCGCGAAGGCAGTGCCGATTCAGCTGCCGATCGGCGCCGAGGATCGCTTCCACGGCATCGTCGACCTGCTGACAAACAAGGCAGTGCTGTATCTCGACGACGCCGGCAAGCGTGAGGAGCTTTCCGAGATTCCCGCCGAAGTCGCCGCCCGCGCCGAGCAACTGCGCCAGGAGATGGTCGAGGCTATCGCCGAGACCGACGACGAGCTTACGCTGCTGTACCTTGAAGGCGAGGAGCTTGGTGTCGACGAGCTGCGCCGCGCTCTGCGCAAGGCCACGATCGAGGGCAAGCTGGTTCCGGTGCTCTGCGGCGCTGCGCTCAAGAACAAGGGCGTGCAGCGCGTGCTCGACGCGGTGGTGTACTATCTGCCGTCGCCGCTCGACATCCCACCGATCAGCGGCACGCTCCCCGGCCAGGTTCTAGGCGAGGAAGGTGTCGAGCCGATCACGCGCGAAACCAGCGAGACCGCGCCGTTCGCCGGCCTGGTGTTCAAGATCATGGCCGATCCGTATGTCGGCAAGCTGGCCTACTTCCGCGTCTACTCGGGCAAGCTCGAGGCCGGCTCGTATGTGCTGAATACCACGCGCGGCCAACGCGAGCGTGTCGGACGCCTGATCCAGATGCACGCGAATCACCGCGAGGAGATCAAAGAGGTCTACGCCGGCGATATTGGCGCAATGGTCGGGCCGAAGCAGACGTTCACCGGCGACACCATCTGCGATCCGGATAAGCCAATCGCGCTCGAGAGCATCCGCTTCCCCGAGCCGGTGATCCAGCTGGCGATCGAGCCCAAGACGAAGTCCGACCAGGATAAGCTTGGCATTGCGCTCCAGAAGCTCAGCGAGGAAGACCCGACATTCCGCGTCTTCACCGACGAAGAGACTGGCCAGACGATTATCGCCGGCATGGGTGAGCTTCACCTCGAGGTGCTGGTCGACCGCATGCGCCGCGAGTACAAGGTTGAGGCCAATCAGGGCAAGCCGCAGGTAGCCTACCGCGAGTCGATCAGCCAAATCGCCGATGTCGACTCTAAGTTCGTGCGCCAATCCGGCGGCAAGGGCCAGTATGGCCACGTCAAGCTGCATATCGAGCCGCTTGAGCGCGGAAAGGGCTTTGAGTTCGTTAACGCAATCGTCGGCGGCGCCATCCCGCGCGAGTACATCGGGCCGGTCGAGCAGGGCATCAAAGAAGCCATGCAGGGCGGCGTCATCGCTGGCTTCCCGGTCGTCGATATCAAGGCAACGCTGTACGATGGCTCGTTCCACGAGGTCGACTCGTCGGAAATGGCCTTTAAGATTGCCGCCTCGATGGGCCTGAAAGATGCCGTGCGTAAAGCTCGGCCGCAGCTGCTTGAGCCAGTGATGAAAGTCGAAGTGACTACGCCTGAGGATTTTCTCGGCACAGTGCTCGGCGACCTCAACTCGCGGCGCGGGCATGTCGAAGGTATGGAAGCGCGCGGCAATGCCCAGATCGTTAAGGCATTCGTGCCGCTGGCCTCGATGTTCGGCTATACCACTGATCTGCGATCGGCCACTCAGGGCCGCGCGACATCGTCAATGGAATTCGCCTACTACCAGCCGCTGCCTGAAAATCTGGCAAAAGAAATTGTCGACAAACGACGCGGATAATATCACGAGGGACGCAGGTCGCGGCTTGAAATATATCGAGCCACGGCTTGCGTGCCTCAGCCTCAACATTAAGGAGTGAGTCTCGTATGGGCAAGCAGAAGTTCGAGCGCACCAAGCCGCACGTCAACATTGGCACAATCGGCCACGTCGACCACGGCAAAACCACCCTCACCGCCGCCATCACCAAGGTGCTGGCCATGAAGGGCGCTGCCAAGTATACCTCCTACGACCAGATCGATAACGCGCCCGAAGAGCGCGCCCGTGGCATTACCATCGCCATCCGCCACGTCGAATATCAGACCGACAAGCGCCACTATGCCCACGTCGACTGCCCCGGCCACGCCGACTACATCAAAAACATGATCACCGGCGCCGCGCAGATGGACGGCGCCATCCTGGTCGTCTCCGCCCCCGACGGCCCCATGCCCCAGACCCGCGAGCACATCCTGCTCGCCCGCCAGGTGCAGGTGCCCGCCATGGTCGTCTACCTCAACAAGGTCGACATGATGGACGACCCCGAGCTGCTTGAGCTCGTCGAGCTTGAGCTGCGCGAGCTGCTCACCAAGAACAGCTTCCCCGGCGACGACATCCCGATCGTGCGCGGCAGCGCGCTCGCGGCGCTGTCGTCGGCCTCGACCGACCCGAACGCGCCGGAGTACCAGAGCATCCTCGAGCTGATGGACGCGGTCGACAGCTACATCCCCACGCCCGAGCGCGCGGTCGACCAGCCGTACCTGATGCCGATCGAAGATGTGTTCGGCATCAAGGGGCGCGGCACGGTGGTGACGGGGCGGATCGAGCGCGGCAAGGTGAAGATGGGCGACACGATCGAGATCATCGGGATGAGCGAGGAAGCGCCGCGCAAGACGGTGGTGACGGGCGTGGAGATGTTCCAGAAGACGCTGGACGAGGGGATCGCCGGGGACAACGTGGGGGTGCTGCTGCGCGGCATCGAGCGGACGGACGTGGAGCGCGGGCAGGTGCTGGCGG
>CALLYN010000141.1 GCA_937858455.1 uncultured Kouleothrix sp. | reverse complement strand
CCTGCGGCGCGGGCGGCTGACGCAGCGGCAGCGCCGCCCAGTCGCGCCGCAGGCGCGCCAGGCCCTCGTCGTTGATCGCCAGCAGCTCAGCATAGCGCCGCAGCGCCTGGTCGACGCGGCCGTGGTGGACGAACGAGGCCACGAAGCCAAGGCCAAACAGCGCCGCCACGCCGAGCAGCGCGGCGCTGTCGCGCCACAGTGCCACGCCCACCCACGCGATGGCGGCGGCGATCAGCGCGAGGCTGAGGTTGGCGTTGCGCGCGCTGCGGCGGCTGTAGCGCTCGCGCAGTGCGCCGAATGTGGCGCGGCGCCGCTCGTAGGTCGCGGCGGGGCCGGCGGCAGGTTCGGAGGGTTGGTTTGTCATAGCGTGGGCATGGTACGCGATCTGGCCGGGCGCGTAAAGTGCGGGGCCTGCGCGGCCCCATTCCCCGCGCCCTGTCGGGGGCTACGCGGCCCTATTCCCCGCGCTCTGTCGGGGCCTGCGCGGCCCGGCGCCCCACGAGAGCTTTCGGGGGGCTTTGCGCCCCCGTGCCCCACGAGAGCTTTCGGGGGCTATGCGCCCCCGCGCCCCACGAGAGGGCTTTCGGGGGCTACGCGGCCCCGCGCCCCACGAGAGCTTTCGGGGGCTATGCGCCCCCGTACTCCGCAGCAGAGGGCGGGCGGCCGCCCTCTGCACTCCCCCGCTGGGGGCTCCGCCCCAGACCCCGTAATCAACGCCGTCGTGTGTACACCGTTGGTGGCACATGCCTCGTGGCGCGGGTACAGGTGATGGTTCGCCCTGAGGCCTGAGCGTATGGCGTTCACGCTGGCACGGCCTTCGTTCCCGTAGGGCGCGCATCGTGCGCGCCTTCTCCGCGTCGAGGCGAGCCCGAGGCTTCGCACCCCCATTCCCCGCGAGGGCGTTCGGGGGGCCTGCGGCAGAGCGCGGCCGCCCGCCCAGCGTATGGCGTTCACGCTGGCACGGCCTTCGTTCCCGTAGGGCGCGCATCGTGCGCGCCTTCTCCGCGTCGAGGCGAGCCCGAGGCTTCGCGCCTCGCGCCGCCAGATCCATCGCAAGGCCGACATACGCCGCGCGGCGGTGTGCTACACTCAGCGCCAGAATGGTCTGCCAGAAAGGGGACGTAGCCCGTATGGCCAAGCTCTTCATTCGCGTGGGCGCCAGCATCGTCGCGTAATTGCGCCCAGGCACCCCGAGCAGCTCGCTCGCGCTATTTATTGATATCACCGGTCGGCCGGCGCGCCGCCAGGCCTATGCGCCTGGCGTGCCGCTCTGCCGTACCGGCGTAGCATAAACCGGCGGCCACAGGCGCATTCGCGCTGTGGCCGCCAATCGTGTCCGGCGGCCATGGGATCTGATCCCATGGCTTTTTTGCGTCGTGTTTGCACCCGCCAGCCGCACTGCCCAGCAGCTCGGCTTTGCTTTCAGAGGAACTCTATGACTTCCGCTTTACCAGAAACCAGCCGGCGCGCGCGCGCCGGTGGGCTGTGGCGCCACCGCGACTTTATGCGGCTATGGATCGGCCAGACGGTGTCGCAGCTGGGCTCGACGATCTCGCGCGAGGCGCTGCCGTACACTGCCATTCTGGCGCTGCACGCCAGCCCGCTGCAGATGGGGCTGCTGGGCGCGGCCGGCACCGCGCCGCTGCTGCTGCTGGGCCTGTTCGCCGGCGTGTGGGCCGACCGGGTGCGCCGCCGCCCGCTGATGATCGCGGCCGACCTGATCCGCGCGCTGCTGCTGCTGTCGATCCCGCTGGCCTACGCGCTGGGCTGGCTGCGGATCGGCCAGCTGTACGTGGTGGCGGCGCTGGCCGGAACGCTCACCGTGTTCTTCGACGTAGCCTACCACGCGCTGCTGCCCGCGCTTGTCGAGCGCGAGCATCTGGTGGAGGCCAACAGCAAGCTCGGCATCAGCGACGCGCTGTCGGAGATTGGCGGGCCGACCCTGGGCGGCGCGCTGGTGCAGCTGATCAGCGGCCCGCTGACACTGCTGCTCGACGCGCTGTCGTTTTTGTTCTCGGCGGCGATGCTGCTGCGCATCGGCGCGCGCGAGCCCGCCCCGGCGCGCCCAGCCGAGCGCGAGCACGTCGGGCGCGACCTGGCCGCGGGGCTGAGGTTTGTGTGGGCCAGCCCGCTGCTGCGCGCGATCGCCCTCAGCTCGGCGGTGCGCAATTTCTTCGGCTGGTTCTTCGGCGCGATCTACGGGCTGTACGCCATCCGCGTGCTGGGCTTCGGCACGGCCACGCTGGGGGTGGTAGTGGCCTGCGGCGGGATCGGCGCGCTGCTTGGCGCGCTGCTGGCGGCGCCGGCCAGCCAGCACCCCTGGATCACCGTCATCAGCGAGCGTGACGTGGGACCGAGGATGGCGACGTGGTCCCCCGGCACGACCCCGTTGGCCGCCAGGGCGACGGCCACGCCCTTGGCCTCCTCGTGGATCTCGGCCCACGGGACGAAGCCGTCGCCGGCGACCGGAGCAACGGACTGCCCGACGAATCGCACCCCGGAAGGGCGCCGGGCTGCGTCGATGAGGCGTTGGATGATCGAGTCGGCGGGCCCGGGCGCGCCGGGCAGTTCCGCTGCAGGCATGAATGTCCACGGTAGTGGCGGGTGGGTCCCTCGTAGAATCCGGTGCGCTATGACTGCAACCCCCGCCTCCCCCGCCGACTCGCCGCCCTATCGCTACTCGGGCGTGCTCGCAGGTGACATCGAGGCGCGGTGGCAGGCGCACTGGGAGTCGCATGGCACCTTTGACGCCCCGAACCCGGCCGGGCCCTTCTTCGACCCTGCCGCGCTGGACGGCCGGCCGGCCACGTTCGTGCTGGACATGTTCCCCTACCCGAGCGGCGCCGGACTGCACGTGGGCCACCCGCTCGGCTACATCGCCACGGACATCTACTGCCGGTTCCTGCGTTCCCAGGGGCACCACGTGCTGTACACGATGGGGTTCGACGCCTTCGGGCTGCCGGCCGAGCAGTACGCGGTGCAGACCGGCCAGCACCCGGCCATCACCACCAACGCCGCGGTGGACAACATGCGCCGCCAACTGCGCCGCATCGGGTTGAGCTACGACCAGCGCCGCAGCATCACCACGATCGACCCGCAGTACTACCGCTGGACGCAGTGGATCTTCCTGCAGATCTTCAACTCGTGGTACGACGGCGACGCCGGACGGGCCCGCCCGATCACCGAGTTGATCGCCGAGTTGGACGCCGGCACACGCTCGCTGGACGACGGGCGGGACTGGTCGGCGCTGTCGCCCGAGGAGCGCACGGGCGCCCTGGAGTCCTACCGCCTGGCGTACGTCAGCAATGCCCCGGTCAACTGGTGCCCCGGCCTCGGCACGGTGGTGGCCAACGAGGAGGTCACCTCCGAGGGTCGTAGCGACCGCGGCAACTTCCCGGTGTTCAAGCGCACCATGCGCCAGTGGATGATGCGCATCACCACCTACGCCGATCGGCTGATCGACGATCTCGACCTGCTGCGGTGGCCCGAGCCGATCAAGACGATGCAGCGCAACTGGATCGGTCGCAGTGAGGGCGCGTCGGTTCGCTTCGACACCGCCGCGGGACCCCTGGAGGTCTTCACGACGCGGCCCGACACGCTGTTCGGCGCCTCGTTCATGGCGATCTCGCCTGAGCATCCGCTGGCGC
>CALLYN010000140.1 GCA_937858455.1 uncultured Kouleothrix sp. | reverse complement strand
CAATTCGACGGCGGCGATCTGGACTGCGGAAACGGCCTCTTGCTGCTGATCCGGCGGCACATCGATCCGCTGCCCCGGGGCGGCTTGCTGGAAATTGTCTCGACCGAAAGCTCGGTCGAATCGGACCTTCCGGCATGGTGCGCCATGACCCAGAATGAGCTGGTATCCTGGGTAAAACGGGGACGTGAGCGAAGTTTTCTGATTTGCAAGGGAACGCTCGCTGAACGCGCTCTTCCTGGTGATCACCCGGCGACACCGGCGGCGGGTGGATTGGCCGGGGCGGCGCAGCTCAGCAGCGCCAGCGTACTCAACAGTCCGAACAGCATACGCACGAGCCGGCGGCTCGCCCAGCCAGCAGGCAATTCCATACGCCCTCTTCTTTCAGCTGCCGCTACACCACGAGGAAATCGATCACCAGCCGGCTGGGGTTTTCCAGCGTGCGCATGCGCGTATAGGTTCTTTTCGCCAGGCCAATGCCGTATGTTACCACGGCCTCAAAATCGCCGGCGCTGGCGATCTCGCGCACAACCGGCAGCCTGGTTGCAAGGCGGGCTGGCGCGGTCGGCTGGCCGGCGTCGTCGTGCGCCTGCGCGGGCGAAAGCTGCACCAGCACGATCGCGCGGCCGGCGATTGGCACCGGCAGACCCGAGCCGTCGGCGATCAGCTGCTTGACATATTCGACGAGCATGGGTGGGATTGGGCCGTTGAACTCGAACACCACCCGGTCGTACTGCGGTGTTGCCTCGGCGTGGTGCGCCGCGCGGATCGCGACAAGCGTCGAAGTAGGCGGCTGTGGGGTAGTCATAGGCGCTCCTTGAAGATGGGGTGTATATAAGAGTAAACGTAGCAGGCCAGCGTTTTCCACGCTGTGGCGTGGTTCAAACTTGTTGCCTATAGTACTAGGAGTTACGCATTTGCGCTATTCGGCTTTCTCAAGCGGCGCGTTTTCGCCTGCGGCAGCGCGGTTTTTCCGCGCGGAAAAACCGCATACAATACACAGGATAGTACCGCTCTGCCGAAGGCTGAGTACGCTGTTCGCTTGATCACCTATAGATTGTGCTGCACGACGTGGCGAAGCCACGTCGTGCAGCACAAAAAGAAGTTTGGGGGCGGCGAAGCCGCCCCCAAACCCCCACCAAAGTGTACGTCATGAAGCGAAGTTGGTATGAGTACGCCGACTGCGTAAGCCCTAAGTACAACAAACCGCCCCGGCATGTACGTGGCGGGGCGGCTGACTTGCGACAGAGCAGCATCTCAGGGCCGGCCGACCTGCCTCCTGGCCCACAGGCCGCCGAGCGCGGTGATGATGCCGACGCCCACAATAATGATTGCTCCCACGGTATACGGGTCGTTCATGTCCTTCTCCTGAGCTTCGCCACGGCAATCTACCTCCGATGGCTGCAGCTATGTCAAAAACCGTGCCGCCAGCGGCTCAGGAGCAATGCGGCGCTACTCGGCCGGCTTGTAGGCGGTGATGCTGCTGCTGGTGAAGCGCCCGACCAGATCGGCCGCCACATCGGCCGGCAGCGCCGCCAGCTCTTCCGGCGGGTCGGCCAGGAAGTCGTTGGGGGTGTAGCGATGCGTGACGTCGATCGCCACCCGCTCGAAGCCGGCCTCGGCGAGCAGCTGCTGGTACTGTGCAACCGTCAGCGCGCCGGCGATGCAGCCGGCCCAGCTGAGGCCATCGCGGATCTGCTGCTCGCTCACCGGCAGGCCAGCCAGGTCGCCGTCGATCACAATATCGGAAACCGCCAGCCGCCCGCCGGGGCGCAGCACGCGGAATGCCTCGTGCAGCACCTGGCCTTTGTCGGGCGAAAGGTTGATCACGCAGTTCGAGATAATCGTGTTGACTGCGGCGTCGGGCAGCGGGATATGTTCGATGTCGCCCTTGATAAACTCGACATTCGCGGCGCCGGCTTTTTCGGCATTGCGCCGCGCCACCGCCAGCATCTCGTCGGTCATGTCGAGGCCGTAGACATAGCCGGCCGGCCCGACGCGCCGCGCCGCCAGCATCACGTCGAGCCCGCCGCCCGACCCGAGGTCGAGCACCACTTCGCCCTCTGCGAGGTTGGCGATCGCGATCGGGTTGCCGCAGCCAAACGACGTGGTGTTCAGGTCGGGCGGCAGCGCGGCCAGCGCCTCGGCGCCGTACAGCCGTAGCTCCATGCTGTCGCTGGGGCCGCAGCAGCTGCCCTGGATGGCGCTGCCGTAGTGCGCGCGCACGCCAGCCTTGATCTCGTCGGGGGTCGCCATCGAGTTGCTCATGGTCTGTGCCTTTCTGTTTAGATTGACGATCTTCGATATAAGGGGCAAAAAATTAGTTTTGGATACGCCGGCCAGGTGCGTCCAAAACAGCCAGATTCAAGCGCGGGCCGATGCTAGAGATTAGCCTCGATCAGGCGCTCGACGATCACCACGTCGCGCCAGGCGCCGTCGAGCCGGCCGTGCTTCTCGTACACGCCGACCTCGCGGAAGCCCAGCGAGCGCAGCAGCGCGCGGCTGCCGGAGTTTTCGACGAACACGCGCGAGAGCAGCTTCCAGAAGCCGGCCGCCGCGGCCGCGTCGATCAGCGCAAGCATGGCTACGCGCCCGACGCCCTGGCCGCGCGCGGCGCGGGCCACGTACACCGAGAACTCGGCGATGCCGGCGTAGCACTCGCGCGCGCGGTAGGCCGAAGTCGACGCAAACGCCACGACGCCGGTGTCGTCTTCGGCCACCACGATCGGGTGCTGGCCATCGAACCACGCCAGTATGTCGGCCTTGTCGCGCTCGCGCGTCTCGAACGTGCCGACGCGGTCGGCGATGCCCTGGTTGTAGATCTCCGCGATCGCGGCGGCGTCGGCTGTGGTGGCGTGGCGCGTGCTGACCGCCAGCGCCGGCACGGGCGCCAGCCGCAGCGCGCGCGCGCTGCTGGGGCAGGCCAGGGTAAACTCAACCGACGCGCGCACCGCCGGGTTCACCGCCTCGCGCTCCACCGGCTGAAAGCCGAAGCGCGGGAAGAATGCGTCGGCGGTGGTGGTAAGCAGGTACACTTCGCCCATACCCTGCTGCCGCGCCACGCCCAGCGCGGCGCGCACCAGCCGCTCGCCCAGCCGCAGGCCGAGATTGGCGCTGCCCAGCCGGAACGGCGCCAGCGGGTTCTGGTCGCGCACCAGCGAGCCGCCGAGCTCCAGTGCGTCGGTGATGCGCCATTGCGCATCCGCGCCGGCCA
>CALLYN010000139.1 GCA_937858455.1 uncultured Kouleothrix sp. | reverse complement strand
ACCGACCCGGCCAAGCGCACGCAGCTGTACGACCAGGCGCAGAAGCTGGTGATCGGCGACCTGGGCCAGATCATGCGCGGTGTGACAAAGAACACCTACCTGATCAAGCCGTACGTCAAGGGCCTCGACTTCACGCCGCAGGACTCGGACTGGTCGGGCCAGATCACGAGCATGTTCGGCGTGTCGATCGAGAAATAGCCGCTTAGCAACACCGCATTCGCGGCAGGGCTTCGGGGCGGCTCGGCTGCCCCGGAAACTCTCTCCTGGCGGGTATCGGCCACATTCGCAGCCGATACCCGCCAAAAAAGAAGAACCCTGGAGGGCCGGCGGCCCCCCACCACCAGCATCCTGCATCTCCTCAGCCCCGCGCTGAACACGTGCTACGGAGGCGCCAATGCTCGCATTCTTCATTCGCCGCGTGCTATGGGCCATCCCGGTGATCTTTTTCGTTGGGCTGGTGTCGTTCTTTCTGATGCACCAGGCGCCCGGCGGCCCATTCGACAAAGACAATAACAAGAAGCAGGTCGACGGCGCGACGCTCAAAGCGCTCAACGCGCGTTTCGGCCTCGACAAGCCACAGTATGTCAACCCCGTGGCGGCGCGCGCGCTGTGGGCCAGCGGCGAGCGCAACCCGCTCAGGCTGGCGCGCACCTACCTCGACAGCCAGTTCTTCAACTACATGCTCAACGCCGTGCGCGGCGACCTGGGGCCATCGTACCGGCAGCGCGGCAAAAGCGTACAAGATATTCTGATCAAGCAGGCGCCGTTCTCGATGCGCCTGGGCCTGCTCGCGTTCAGCTTCGCGCTGATCGCCGGTATCCCGCTGGGCATTCTCGCCGCGCTCAAGCAGAACTCGCTGATCGACTACCTGAGCCTGCTGCTCTCGACCATCGGCGTAGCGGTGCCGAGCTTCGTCACCGGCCTGCTGGTGATCATTGTGTTTGGCACCACGCTGAAGTGGATCTCGATTACCAACAACAACTGGAATGAATTCCAGCCGTACCTCGCGCCGGCGCTGGTGCTGGGGCTCACCTCGATGTCGTTCATCACGCGGATCACCCGCACCACGCTGCTCGAGGTGAAGCGCCAGGATTACATCCGCACGGCGCGCGCCAAGGGCCTGGCCGAGCGCTCGGTGGTGTCGCGCCACATGATGCGCAACGCGCTCATCCCGATCGTCACGATCATTGGCCCAGGCCTGGTCGATCTGATCACCGGGTCGGTGATCACCGAGGCGATCTTCGGCATCCCCGGCATCGGCAACTTTTTCGTCAACTCGCTGTTCCAGCGCGATTACTCGATGATCATGGGCACGACGCTGGTGTACGCCACGCTGATCGTGTTCGCGAACATTTTGGTCGACCTGAGCTATGGGCTGCTCGACCCGCGCATCCGCGCCTAATAGAGCGATCATCTACAGATAATGGCGGTACTCTATCTCTGTATCGTGTCCATTTTCCGCTCGCAGCGCGGGAAATGGACATAGCATGCTGCCGCAGGCCCAATCTCGTACCCTGAGGAAGCCGAATCACGCAAGTGCGTAACTCCTACGCTCTATAAACATGCAGGTGAAGCACGTGCCGAGCCTACCCGACAAAACACCCGGCCAGCCAGCCAGCTCGCGCGCCGACGTAGCGATCGAGCAGCTGTACCAGGCGCAGCGCAGCGCGCTGCTGACACACCTGACGCGGCTGCTCGACGACCGGCTGGTGGCCGAAGATCTGTGCCAGGACACGTTTCTGAAAGCGTGGCGCGCCTGGGATGCCGGCGAGCCGGTGGCGAACCGGGTGGCGTGGCTGTACCGCATCGCCACCAATACCGCCTACGACTACCTGCGCCGGCGCAGGCGTGTCTACTTCGCGCCGCTCTACGAGGGCGCCGAGACGCTCGAGTGCGAGCCCATGGAGCTGCGCGTCGATCTGCAAGAGCCGGTGCGCCATGCGCTGGCGCAGCTTTCGCCCGAGGCCCGGCGCCTGCTGGTGCTGTCGATCTGCGCCGGCCACAGCGCCCACGAGCTGGCTGCGGCGCTCGAGTGCAGCGATGTGGCGCTGCGGCTGCGGCTGTTCCGCGCCCGCGCGCGCTTTCGGGCGCTGTACCTGCAGCAGAGCGCGAACTAAGCGACTTGGACGGAAAGTGAGCGCGGCAATGAACCAAGCGAGCGCGTGGCGCGTCGAGCTGGCGCGTACAATCGCGGCGGTGTACGCGGAAAACCCACAGGTGCGGATGGTCGCGCTTGGCGGCTCGGCGGCGCGCGGCACGGCCGACGCGTTTTCGGACATGGACATGGCGGTGTACTGGCAGCCGCTCGACGACGCCTACCTCGACGCAGCGCCGCTGGCGCGCTCGGGCGCCGAGCGTTTCACTTTTCGCCGCCTGTTCGAAGGCCAGGTGGCGCTTGAGCAGTACTACATCGGCCCGGCCAAGCTCGATGTCGTACACTTCGCCATGGGCTGGTGGGAGCAAACGGTGGCCGACGTGACCGAGCGCGCCGACCTGGCCGACGAAAAGCACGAGGTGCTCGACGGCTTTATGGGCGCCATCGCGCTCCACGGGCTGGGCGAGTACGAGCGCTGGCGCGAGCGCATCGGCGCCTTCCCCGACGCGCTGGCCCACGCCATGGTCGCGCGCTCGCTGCGCTTCTACCCAGAGTGGGTGCTGGCCCAGCATGGCCTGGCGCGCCGCGACCTGCTGAACTTCTATGCGATCCTGTGCGAGATGATCGGCAACCTGCTGGGGGTGCTGGCCGGCCTGAACCGGCTGTACCACTCGATGGAGAAGCCCAAGCACAGCGCCGAGCTACTGCGGCGCATGCAGATTGTGCCGGCCAACGCCGCCGCGCGGATCGAGGCGCTGCTGGCTGGCGAGCGCGAGTGCGCCCCGGCCGAGCTAGCCGCGCTGGTCGACGAAACACTGGCGCTGGTAGAGCAGCATATGCCTGCTGTCGACACTACGCGCGCGCGCATGATCCAGCGCATGCCCGCCACGCCGGTCGAGCAGGCGCCGCCGTTCCCGCGAGCGTAGAAGCGCGGCCTACTGGCCGGCCGCGCGCAGGCCGGCCAGGTAGCGCGCGATCGCGAAGTATGCCGGCCGCGGCGAGTAGTCGCCGTTGAGGATGCTGAACGAAGCCTGCTCGTGCCCAGGCTGGCCCTCGGCGGCCTTGAGCGGGCCAAAGTTCAGGTTCCAGAGGATCATATTGCCAACCCACGGGTACTGGTCGTGGGAGCGCCGCATCGCCCCGACGATATACTCGGCCTGCTGGTCGAGCGATACCTGATTGCCGAACTCGAACCCCGGCGAGCTGTTCGGCGTAGCCCAGCCGAACTCGGTGATCCAGACCTGGTGGTCGGCCAGGCCGTACTGCTGCATCAGCGCGCGCACATTCTCGACATGCCGGAAGTAAAACGTTGGGTCGTTGGTCCAGCCCTGCGCGCTGCTTGGCGCGTCGGGCCAGAGCGTGTCGGGCGGGTTGGCCGAGCCGCCGGGATGCACAGCCTGTGCATCGAAGTAGTTGCGGATCACGCCGTTCTGGTACGCATACATTGCGCGGTAGTAGCGCTCGTCGGAGATCGCCACGTCGGGGCTATTTACGGCGGTGGAGGAGGGCGGCCCGGCCACCACGAAGATCGCCGGGTCGACCGCCTTGATGCGTGTGTAGGCGGCCTTCAGCAGCTCGACGTAGTGGCCGGCGTCGTCGGTCGAGACATAGCCACCGTTCTCGTAGGCCAGGTTTTGCTCGTTCCAGATCTCGATTGCGTGCACGCGACCACGGTAGTGCTCGGCCAGCGCGCCGACGAAATTCGCCAGGCTAGCCGGTTCGTCGGGCAGGCCGTCGCTGCCGTTGGCGGTGTAGAAGGAGGGCGAGCGCACCACCGAGATCAGCAGCTTCAGGCCATAGGCATTCACCGCGTCGACGATCGGGTCGAGCTCGCCCCAGGCATAGTTGCCGGCAGGGCCCTCCTGATCGCGCCAGTGGATCTGCTGGCGCACCCAGCCGAAGCCGGCGTCGCGCGCCAGCGCCAGCGGGGTGTCGCGGTCGGTATAAAACAGGTGCGCAGCCACGCCAAAGTTCAGCCGGTCGGTTTTCAGCGGGAACGCCAGCCCGCCCGGCCCGCTCGGCTGGGTCGTCGGCGTGGGCGGCTGCGGCAGCGGCGTCGGGTACGGCAGAAACGTTGGCTTGGGCTGGGGCGGGGTGGCGAGCGGCGGCATGCGCGCCGGCCGCACCTG
>CALLYN010000138.1 GCA_937858455.1 uncultured Kouleothrix sp. | reverse complement strand
TCCTCGGCGGCCTGGCGGGCTTGGGCAAACGCCTGGGCGGCGGCGCGGCGCCTGCCCAGGCTGCGCAGCAGCAGCGGCACGCCGATCACCAGCAGCGCGATCACCACAATCGCGATGGCGATTGGCGTCAGGCTCGTGGGCGCGCCGGGCGGGTTGTCGATCGCGCTGACAGTGCCGTTGATTCCGGCCACCAGCGCGTCGGTGTAGTTGCCGCGCGCCAGCTGCGGGATCATATCGCGGTCGGCGATCGTCTTGTAGCTGGGGCCAAGCGTGGCGTTCCAATCGGCGCCGTAGTAGATGAACACATTGCGGCGATCGAGCGCCACGAGGTAGATCACCGCGCTGGGATCGAGCGGGCTGGCCTGGATGCCGTTCGCGCGCAGCTTCTGGCTGGCGTAGGCCTGCGGGTCGCTGCCGGTCTGGTCGCTCACCAGCACCACCACGGTGGCGCCTTTGCGCGTCAGCGCCTGGGCGGCGCGCTGCACCGTGGCGGTATCAACCTGGCCGGTTGTGTCGTCGATCACCACGCGGCCCTGGGCGCCGGCAAGCCCCGGCAGGGCCAGCACGAGCGCGAGCGCCGCGAGCGCGATCAATCGGATGAGGTGCTTCACATTCGCTCCCTGTGATAGTCGGCAGCGCCAGCGCGCCGCATACCAAACAGTGACGCGGTTCAGCATACCATAAAACGGCGTGGTTTGGGCCGGGCTCGGGCGCAGGCAAGGGCATCGGGAGGGGCGCATTCCAGTGCAGGCTTTCGCATATCCGAACCGGGTTTGACGAAAGACAGAAGACGGCGATGATTCATCTTCTGTCTTTCGTCCTAAAAACTCGGATCGAACCTGCGGTAGCCTGTTTCTAGCGGGTGTTGACGGTCAGGATGTAGTCGGTAGCGCCGGCTACTTGCCGCACCAGCGTGTAGTAGGTGTGGTCGGCCAGCAGCGTATACGGCATGGTCACCGGGTGGAAGTCGGTCTTGTTGTTGTTGGGGTGCTCGATCAGCAGGGTCCGCGCCGAGCCGCTGGTCAGCTGCAGCGGCATTGAGCTCACCACGGTTCCTGCGCCGAGGTTGAGCTTGTAGTAATCGTCGCCGGTTTTGCTGCCGAGCAGCGTGCCTTTGCAGGGCGCATTCACCACCAGCAGCGGCACGGCTTTTTCGGGTATGCCGTTATTGTTCTTCGGGTCGTCGCCGCAGTCGGGTGTGGGTGTAGGCGTCGAGCTGCTTTGCCGGGCCATGGGCAGGTAGATATGCACGTTGGTATTCGGGTTGCTTGCCACGTCGCCATTCACCCAGAAGCCGCCGGTCAGGCCGTAGTTGCCGCCCTGCATGGCGCCGGCTTCGGGCTGGCCGACGGCGCCGACGAGGGTGAAATTGCCCGCGCTGCTGGCTGTGCCGCCGCCGGATACCTTCCACCATGGCAGTGCCAGGCTGCCGCTCTGCGCCAGCGCGCCCGTGGCTAGCACGAGAACTGCGACGCCGATCGCCAGCGTGGAGATAAGCTTGTTATGTTTGCTCACAGACGCCTCCTTGTTGTGCAATGGCGAGGCGTATCAGCGCGAAGTGCGCTGCACCTGTGATGGCGCGGCCGTACTCAGGTTTTGCTGCTGGGCGGAGTCGATGCCGAGCGCTGCGGGCTGGCCGTGCTCGAGCGGGTGGAGGTACTTGCCGCGCTGCTGGGGCGGCTTCGCCTGCTCGACCTGCATTGGGTGAGCCTGAGCATACGCATCGTGGCGAATGCCGGTGACCTGCCACGAAACTTTCATGCCCGGCTTGCCGCCGGCGATGCTGAAGCGATTATTCTTGATCTCCTGGTCGACATACACTGGCGCGAAGCCGCCGATGCATGTGAGCTGGTAGCGGAAATCCTGGTTGAGCGCTTCGAACCAATCCGGCAGCTGAACCACGGCGGCGCCCTGGGCGTCGAGCACCGCCACGCCATCGTAGATGTTCTTCATATCTGATGATTCGACGGCGGCGTGCGAAAGGATCTGGTTCGCCGGGTCGGCCGGGTTGTCGATCTGGTAGGTTCCGGCCGCCGCAGCGCAGCAGCTGCCGGTGATGCGCACATTGCCATTGAAGTAGCCGGCGTATCCGCCCGCGCTGTTATAGCCATACACGCCCACTCCGCTGGCATTGTCGCTGCGCCCAAAAACGCCGATGTAGTTGGTGCTAAAGCCGGCGACGCCGAGGCTGTTGGTGCTATCGCCTTCGACGCCGCGCCCGTCGGCGCTGTTGCCGAGGATTGCAACCTTGTTCGAGGCGCCGTAGATGCCGAAACCGCTTGCCCCGATGCCAACCACGCCAGCGCTGCTCCCGCCCGAGTTCGCGACGCCCTCAAGCCCGATGCCATTCGCGGCGGTGCTTTCGACATACAGGCCGGTGCCAACCGCGCCAGACCATCCCTGGCCCAGGTGCACGTGGTCGCCCGGTGCGACGGTGGTTGAGGTATTGCCGAAGTTCACGCTGAACTGCCCGCCCGAGAGCGTCAGGCCGGTGCCGGCGGTGTAGGTGGTATTGTTGTCGGTCTGGCAGGTAACATTGCCGCTGGCGTCGATCACGCGGATGCTGCTGCCGCTCGGGCAGGTGCCGCCCACGCGCGCCTGAATGGCGCCGGTGTCGACGCTCAGCGTCACGTCGCCGCTGGTGCCGCCGCCGCTCAGGCCGCTGCCGGCGTTCACCGCCGTGATATCGCCGCCGCTGCTTGTGCCGGTGTTATCGGCGGCCGGCGCCCACTGCGAGCCATCCCACTTCAGCACCTGGCCGCTGGCCGGGGCGCTGGCGCTGACGGCGCGGCCCTGCAGCGCCTCGCTGGAGTGGCTGGAGATCGCGTAGGGCGTGGCCGTGAGCGGCTGGCGCGGGCTCAGCGTGGTAGGGCTGGCGCTTGTTCCGGCCTGCTTCACGCTGATCTCGAGATAGCGCGAGCTGCCGTCGAACACATCGCCGAAATCGAGATCGACGGTAAAGAAGCCGCGCGTGACCGTCACGCTCGATCGCTGTATTGGCCCGGCCACCAGCGTTCCGGTGTTGAGTGTGGCGGTATCGTAGAGGCTGAACTGGAAGTCGTAGCTGCCAGTTGCGGGATTGCTCGAGCTAGTGAGATAGCCCTGGTAGGTAAACGTGGTGCTGGTAGCTTGAATACCCGCCGCAGTAGGGCGCATGGGGCTATGCGCTGCCGCACCCGGCACGCTGAGAAGCACCAGCCAGATCGCAACGACAAACCGCAGCAGATGTGTTCTCATGGCGACTTCCTTTCGGCTGATTGATTACCCTCCCACGCGGGTTGGTGTAATTGGCTTCTTGGCCTTTTCGGTGGGCGTCTCGGTGGGCGTGTCGGTTGGCGGTACCGGCGTATCGGTTGGCGGGGCCGCAGTTGGCGGCACCGGCGTGTCGGTCGGAGGGATGGCTGTTGGCGGCGGTGCGGGCCGCGGCGTTGGCTTCGCCGTGGGCTTGGGTGTTGGTTTGGGCGTATCGGTCGGCACGGCCGTAGCGCTCGGCTCTGGCGTCGCGCTGGGCGCAGGGGTGTTGGTTGGCGCGGGCGAGGCCGTGGGGCTCGCGCTGGGCGTGGGTGTCGCGCTTGGTGATGGCGAGGGCGTCGCGCTGGGCGTCGGCGTGGCGCTTGCGGCCGTCGCCGGCACCACCGCAGGGTTGGCCGAGCTGCCGAAGATCTGCCGCGCGAAGAACCCGCCGGCGCCGCATAGCAGCAAAGCCGCCACGAAGGCCAGCCATATGCCGATGCGGCGGCGCTGGGCTGGCGCCGGAAGTGCGGCCGCTGGCGTGGGCGCCGTGGCCTGCGCAGCCGAGGCCGGCATGCTCCACACGGCGCTGGCCCCTGCCGTGGCACTGGCCGGCTCGGGCTGTGGTTTAAGCTGCGTCGGCGGGGCCAGCACTGGCGCCGGCGGTAGCGCTGGCGCGCTGTCTGGCGCCGCCGGTTGGGCAACCGCGCGCTGCTGGCCGGTTGTGGCGATCAGCACCTGCTCGCGCGCGACGCGGGCGGCATTGAGGAGCATGGCGGCGTCTTCGTAGTCGGGCGCAAACGCCA
>CALLYN010000137.1 GCA_937858455.1 uncultured Kouleothrix sp. | reverse complement strand
GCCGGGCGGCCGCGCGCGCGCTCGCCGGCGATCAGCGCGGCGGCCATGGCGGCGAAGATCGAGCGCTCGGCGTAGTACCACAGCGTCGAGCGGTACAGCCGCGAAAGCTTGCCGACGGCGGGGCGCGGCAGGTGGACGGCGCCGACCTCGGCAAAGCGCGAGGGCTCGCGCAGCCAGCGCGGGATGATTGCCAGGGTGTCGGGCGCGCGCTGCCGCAGCTCGCGCAGCGTTGTGTGCGTCTGGATGGCGTTGGCCGAGCGCAGCGTCAGGCTCGTGGGGTAGGCGATATAGGCAAGGCGCATAGCTGTGTTCGATCGAGTGAGAGCCTGGGATGCCATGCTTCCCAGGCTCTCGTCGAGGCTCTGCCGAGTTGGGGTGTGCCCTCGCCCCCGCGCTATGGCGCGCCCGGGGGCGAGAGTGGCCGCGGCCCGCTACTTGGTGATCGGCGTCAGGTACAGCGTCGGGACGCTAAACCCGGCCGAGAGCTGCGCCTGGGCTGCGGGCAGCGTGTTGACCGTGGCATTGCCGGCGCCGTCGAGGAACTTGACGTAGATGTAGTAGGTACCGGTCGTGCGCTGGTCGGGCGCGATGCCGTTGAACAGGTTCCAGGTGAGCGTGAAGCTTGCGCCGGGCGTGGGCACGTGCACCGGGAACCACTGCAGGTTCGCCGAGTTCGGGTTCGCCACCGGGGTGGTCGAGTTGGCGATCCACGCGCCCCAGAACTGGCGGCCGGCCGGCAGGTTCTCGAACTGGCCGTACACCGTGTCGTTCACGCTGATGTTCTGGAACGTGAGCTTGCGGATGATGCTGTTGACGTTGTCGGCCGCGACGCTGCCGCCATTCGCCAGCACCGGCAGGCCGTCGGTGTTCGGCGTGCCGTTCTGGTTGGTGTTGGCCGGGTCGTAGATGATGTCGTTCGGGTAGTTTGTGATATTGCCCAGCCGATCCGACACCACCACGTCGACGCGCATCTTCGTGCCGGGGTTCGGGAAACTGCCCTGCGGCAAGGTCACGCGCTTCTCGTAGCTGCCGTTGCTGATCACGTCGCTGGTGCTGCTCGCCGGCACGATGAACGACGCCAGGCCGCTGCAGTCGTTGTTGTTCGTGATGCTCAGGAAGAACTGCGGCATGCGCGTATAGCCGGGGTCGCCGTCGTAGGCGCCGTCGGTGGCGCTCGTGTACGGGTCGGAGGTCTGCGCGCCGGTGGCCTTGGGTAGGCCGGCCAGGAACGGGTTCTCGACGACCACATTGGCCTGGGCTTCTTTGTCGAACTGCAGCGACACCTGCGAGGCGGTGGTCTGCACCAGCGTGCCGTTGCGCACCTGCGTGAACAGCGTCAGGTTCTGGCACACGGTTTTGTCGATGTTCGCGGGCAGGCCGATCGAGATCGGGTTGGTGAAAGTCTGCCAGCCGTTCGAGTCGCTGGCCGCGTCGCTTGGCGCGGCGCCCCAGCGCCAGCGGATCTCTTTCGGGTCGCCGGAGACGCCTTCAAACGAGACGCTGAGCGGGTCGCGGTTGTTCGGGCTGCCGCCGTCGATCTTGGGCGTCGCGCCGATGCTGGCGCTCGAGGCGAACGCCACGCGCACGTACTGGATCTCGCCCTGGTCCGAGCGCTTCTCGGTCTGGTACAGGATGTGCGCGTCGCCGTTGCTGCCGGTTACTGCGCTACGGCTATCCCAGCCGACCAGCGGCAGCGGCAGCGGGCCGTCCCACTGGCCTGTGGGCGTCTTGCCCCAGAAGATCACCTGGCGCTGATTGGCATTCAGCGGGGTGGAGTAGGTGACATACAGGTTGCTCGCCTGGTCGGTGCCGATCTCGGGCTGGTACTTCGCATCGCCATTGGTGATAGCGATGTTGGTGTAGTTTTGCCAGCCGCTGCCGGCGGGCCGGCGGGCGTAGTAGATCGCCCAGTTGGTGCCGTTGGCGTTCAGCTTCTTGCGCCAGACCGCGTGCAGCGTGTTTTGCGGGTCGACCGTGATCGCGGGGTCGGCGTCGTAGGTGGCGTCGCCGCCGCCGTCGGTGGTGGCGCTGCTGGTGCTGAACTTGGTGCCGTTCCAGTCGGCTATGCGAACCTCGCCGCGGTAGGTGCCGCCAACGTCGTACCAGCTGACGTGGGCGATGTTGTCGGGGCCGACTGCCACATCGGGCGAGGCCATGTTGCCGCCCTCGGTGGCCACAATGCCGCCGTCGCTGCCGTTGGTCCACTTGACGCCGTCGTTCGAGCGCTTGTAGAACACCGAGCTGCCGCTGCTATTGCGCCACACCACCCAGATCGTGCCGTCGCCGCCGACGGCGATGCGCACGGGGTTGGGGAAGTCGCTGTTCGCCACGAAGCGCGGCGAGCTAAGCGAGCCGCCCTTGGGCTTGATCTTGTAGTAGATGCTGTTGCCCTCGATGTAGGCCACGTGCATGTTGCCGCTCGCGTCCATAGCGGTATCGGGCCACTGGAAGGCGACCTTGGTGCCGAACACATTGAAAAAGGTGGGGCTTGGGAATGGCGTGCCGATGGCGGTGGTATCGGTGCCGACCTTGCCATTCGTGAGCTCGGTGCGCTCGCCCCAGCTGGTGCCGATCACGCCGCCGCCGATCGAGATCTGCGGCGCCTCGGATTGCACTGTGCCGGTATTCGAAATATTCTGCTGGTCGATGATCTTACCCAGCGCCTGCGTGGCCGGCGGCCGGGCGGCGGGTATCAGAAACAGGGCCATGGCCATCAGCAGCCCGGCGAGAACGCGCACGTGGCGGAATGGGCTGGATGTTGCTTGCAGTATGCGCACAGTTACCTCCCGATAACCTGTAGGTTTGTGAAGAACGCGCCATTCATCGCCAGCGTGCTCACCCCGGCGCGGCCCGCGCTCAGCGTTGCGTCGTCGGCGCTGCCCACCAGCTTACCATTCACATAGCAGCGCAGCGTCGAGCCGCGCGCGCTGACCGCCAGGGTGTACCAGGTGTCGCCATTCAGCTCGGGGCCGTCGAAGCTGGCGAGCTGCGTAGCATTGCCATCGACGACCTTTTCGAGGATGAGGTTGCCCTGGTTCGTGCCGGTGCCGAACACCAGCGCGCGGAAGCGGTAGAAGCTCTGGCCCTGCTGGCGCACAATCACGCCCAGCTCGCGGGTGTCGCGCGCCAGCGCGCTCACGCGCACGGTCACATCGCGCCAGCTCGGGTCGCCGGTTACCAGGCCGGTCTGCTCGTCGGAGGTGATCACGCCCTCGACGCCCTGCTGCATCAGCGTGCCGTCGACGACCTTCCAGAGCGGTTTGCCGTCGGGGATGCTCGGGCCAACCAGCTCCCAGCCCGCGATCGCCTGGTCGGTGTCGAACTTGGCGTCGAGCAGCGTGGTGCCCTGCTCATCGCCGCTGGCGGCCGGCTTGGGCGCCCTGGCGATGGGCTTGGCCGGCGCGGCGGTGGGCGCATCGCCGAGCGGGCGCAGCACGCCGACGAGCTGGGCGGCCAGCTTGAGGTTGCCGTTGGCCTCGGCGGCGCTGCCCTTCTGCGCCAGGCTCACGGCCGAGTCGCGCAGATCCTG
The DNA here is from genome assembly GCA_937858455.1 of uncultured Kouleothrix sp. Lineage (GTDB taxonomy): Bacteria > Chloroflexota > Chloroflexia > Chloroflexales > Roseiflexaceae > Kouleothrix. The sequence goes on along the minus strand of CALLYN010000137.1, from coordinate 3,101 downwards.
GGCCGACGAGACATCGTCGCCGCGGGCTTTCCCGGCGGCGATCTGTGCGTCGACCTGGCGCAGCAGATCTTGGTCGAGCGCGCTGTTCTCGGCCGGACGCGCGTCGCCCACCGTACCCGACTGGCTCTGGGCAGTTGGCGCCGTGCCGCACGCAGCCAGGGCGGCGAGCAGCGCGAGCAGCGCGGCGGCGCGTGGTATCCAGTGGCGTAGTGAATTCATAAAGCTCCTCCCTAAGGAATGTGCAATCGCACGAATTGCCGGCCGGGCCGGCCGGTGCGGCGGCGAAGCTGCTCGCCGCTGCCTTGGCGCTAGCTGGTTGGCGCCGCCAGCGCCTGCTGGTAGCTCGCCAGCAGCTCGGCGGCGATGCGCTCCGAGCGAAACTGCGCGGCCATGGCGGGGCCGCGCGCCCCGGCTGCGGCCTTGCGATCCGGGTCGGTCAGCAGCACGCGCAGGGCTGCGGCGATCGACTCGGGCGAGCGAGGTTCCACCACGAGCCCATACCCACATTCGGCCATATACTCGCTAATACCGGTCGTGCGCGTCACCACCGCGGGGGTGCCGAGCGCCGCCGCCTCGATCGCCACCCGGTTGAGCGCTTCGATCACCGACGGCACCACCACCGCGTCTGCGGCAGCCATGTACTGTGGAACCTGCTCGTGGGGAAGCGCGCCTATGAGTAAGACGCGCGCGGCCACGTTTTGTTCCCGCGCGATCTGCTCGAGATATCCGGCGTAGTCGCCGAAGCGCGGCGTGCTGCGGCGTGGCCCCACAATCACAAAGTAGGTGTCGGGCGCTGCGGCCAGCACCGCTGGGGCGGCCTTTACCAGGAACTCCACCCCTTTGAAAGGATGCAGGCGCGAAAGGCTCAGGACAATCCGCGCCTGGGGCGGCAGGCTGTGGCGCGCGAGCACTGCGGCGCGCGCCTCGGATGCCAGCGCGGCCGTGGGCCGGCCGTCCGGCGGATAGTCGCCGTCGGTGATGTTGTAGGGAATTGCGACGACGCGCTCGGGTGGGCAGCCAAGCTCGATTGCGCGCCTGCGGATGTAGCGCGAGTCGGCGCGGATCAGCGCGGCCTCGCGCCAGACGCCTTTCAGCAGCCGGCGCACGCTGGCATACCGGCCGTAGCCGTAGTCGTAGGCCGGCTCGCCCATAACATCGGCGCCGGGCAGCGTGACGGCAAATGGCGGGTGCAGGCCAGCGGGCATGCGGCTGGCCACCACGCCCAACGGGAACGCGGTTTCGACGTGCGCAAAATCATACCGATGCTGCGCGAGAAACTGCCGGTACGCGCGGAACAGGCCAGGGAAGTACGGGTAGTGCACCAGCGGGTCGGCCGCGCGGTTCAGCACTTTCTCGGCCAACGATCGGCTGATTGGCAGCCGGTACACCGGGATGCCGTCGAGGATTTCGTGCGTGGCGTGGCCAACCGTGGCATCGAAGCACAAAATGTCGACGTCGATCTGCTGTGACTGCCAGTGATGGATAACCTCGGTGTGAATGCGGTTACCCATCAGATCACGAGCATAGCGCGGTATGACGTACAGTAATCGTTTCAACGACGTTGTTGTGCTGCTGGCGCCGCGGCCGGGCAGATCTGCTGCGGATGGTTGTGAGACGCGAGAAGTTGTAGAGAGCGATGAAAATCGTTCGGGCATGATACTCAATCCATATACGCTTGTCAAATCTATGACGTATGATATTTTCCTGATACGGCGGCGCGCACACTATTGTAAACCGTAACCACCTGCGCCGCGAGCTGATCGGGATCGAAGCGTTCGGCGATCGTTTTGGTGCCGCCGGCAACCACGCGCGCCCGCAGCGCCGGGTCTTCCAGCAGCGCCAGCATGGCCCGCGCCAGCGCGCCGGCGTCGTCGTAGGGCACCAGCAGGCCGTTCTCGCCGTCGCGCACGATCTCGTCGACCACCGGGATGTCGGTGCTGACCACCGGGGTGCCGGCGGCCATGCCTTCGAGCAGCGGCAGCCCAAAGCCTTCGTAGCGCGAGGGAAATGGCAGCACGTCGCTGGCGCGCAGCAGCGCGAGCTTTTCTTCTTCGCTGATGGTGCCGAGGAAGTGCAGGTTGGCCGCGACGCCGCGCTCGGCGGCCATGCGCTGGAGGTTGGCGCGGCCCTCGGGGTTGTGCGTGACGAACACGAACGACGCCTGCGGGAAGCGCGCGACGACGGCGGGCATGGCTTCGATCACCATGTCGTAGCACTTGCGCACGGTGAGCTGGCCGATATACGGGATGATCGGCCGGGTGAGCGGCAGCGCCAGCGCGGGCGCCGGGCCGCGCATGAACTCCATGTCGAGCCACAGCGGCACCACGCTGCTGGGCCGCTCGCCGAAGCCCAGCGTGGCCAGCACCTCGGCCTCGTGGCGCGAGCAGGGGATGAACGCGTCGACGTGGCGCAGCGGCTGGTGGATGGCGTAGTTGCGAAAATTCTCGCGCAGCCGGCCGTCGCGCAGGCTGCGGCGCAGCGCCTCGCCGGGGCGGTAGATCAGCCACTCGGGGTGCGGCTGGTGCTCGTAGGGCCGCTCGCGGTCGGCGATGAGCCAGCGGTCGTGGAACGGGCCGAGCCACGTCCACACCACCGGCACGCCGCGCCGCTTCAGCCAGCGCACGGCCTGCCAGGCCAGCACGTTGCGCGGGTGCATGATGTGGGCCACGTCGGGGCGCGGCAGGCCGCGCAGCGCCGCCAGCAGGTCGCGGGCCGGCCAGAACTGCGGGCGCACCCGGTGCACCCGGATGCCGTCGATCGTCTCCTCGCGCGCTGCGAGCCCGAGGTGCGGCGACTCGGGCTGCCAGTAGGTGATCGCGTGAACCTCGTGGCCGGCGCGCACCAGCGCCTGGCCAAGCGTGCGCTCGGGCCAGTTGCGGAAGTTGCGGCTGACGCCGCCGAGGCCGAGGATGAGAACGCGCATATATCGTCCGCAGATCAGAGTATTCGCAGCAGCCAGCGCTTCAGCGGCAGCTTCATCTGGGCCAGCTGGCGCCGATCCTGCGCGTCGAGCCCGCCGAGCAGCCGCAGCACGGCGAGAAACGCCAGCGCGCCGGCGGCGGCAATGCCCAGCAGCGGCGCCAGCAGCGCCAGCCGGGCCA
>CALLYN010000136.1 GCA_937858455.1 uncultured Kouleothrix sp. | reverse complement strand
AGCCGTCTCGGTACACATTCAGCACAACCACCTTGATAAATGAGCGAACGGCAAGTTATACGCGCTCAGTGCGCTCATACACGAACCCCTATCGGCGCCATAGGCCCGGCGCATCACAACGGCGCCAGTATAGCAGAGCCAGCCGGGGGCGGCAATGCGCGGGCGGTTTGGAAATGCGGCGCGGGGTTGACGAATGCGGCGGTTGTTTCTATAATCCCTCGGTGCCGAGAAGCTACACGCGCATACGCAGACCCACCGCCAAACCATCAGCGCCGCTTTTCATCGCTGCGGGTGCGGCGCAGCCGCATAGCTAATATGATTTCTTCCAGAAAAGTGTGCATAGAATTTTTCTTGGAGGAGCTGCTGCCCCTCCAAACCTCCCCGCTATACACCGGTGATGCTCGTGCCGACGCCAACGCTTGGCGTGGATTGTGCAGCCGGTAGCTGAGCGCTCTATGAAGGAGCAGCCATGCCACGCCACGATGGCCGCGCGCCGGGCGATCTACGCCCGATCGCGATTACGCCGAACAGTTACGGCTTTGCCGAAGGCTCGGCGCTGATTGAGATCGGCGGTACGCGCGTGCTGTGCGCGGCGAGTGTCGAGGAAAGCGTGCCCGGCTGGCTGCGCGGCAAGCAGCAAGGCTGGGTCACGGGCGAGTACGCGCTGCTGCCGCGCTCGACGACGACGCGCACCCGGCGTGAGCGCAACGGCGCGAGCGGCCGCACCCAGGAGATCCAGCGCCTGATCGGCCGCGCGCTGCGCGTCGCAGTCGACCTGCACCGCCTTGGCGAGCGCGTGATTACGATCGATTGCGATGTGCTGCAGGCCGACGGCGGCACGCGCACTGCGGCGATCACCGGCGGCTATGTGGCGCTGGCCCTGGCATTGCACCGGCTGGTCGAGCGCGGCACCCTGGCGGCCAACCCGCTGTCTACGCCCGTAGCGGCGGTGAGCGCGGGCTATGTTGGCGGCGCGGCGCTGCTGGATCTCGACTACAGCGAGGACAGCGCGGCTGAGCTGGATTGCAATGTCGTGCAGACGGGCGCGGGCGGCCTTATCGAGGTGCAGTGCACCGCCGAAGGCCGCGCGATCAGCCGCGCCGAGCTGAACGAGCTGCTCGACCTAGCCGGCGCAGGGATCGCGCGCTTGCTCGAGGCGCAGCGCGCGGCCTTGGCGAGCGCCGGAGTGCATGTGCTATAATAGCGGCCACGGTGCGGCTCGGGTGTGCGGCCCGGCCCGCGATACCGCCCACCATTCCAGCCAAATGTTCTTCGGAGAAGCGGCAATGCTCGATGAGGTTCAGCGAGAAGAGGCGCTCATCCATTTTCAGCGCGGGCTCCACCTCGAACGCGCCCACCGCGTGAACGAGGCTGTCGAGGAGTATCGCCTGGCGATCGCTCACGATCCGCACCTGCGCGAGGCCCACGACGCATTGGGCTGCTACTACCAGCGCCAGGGCCTGCTGGCGAAAGCCGCCGACGAGTTCCGCGTGGTTACGGCGCTGGATGGCGACTTCCTCTCGCACTTCAATTTCGGCTGCGTGCTGCTCGACTTAGGCCGCCACGACGATGCGCTGGCCCAATTCGAGCGCTGCAAGGCACTTCAGCCGAACGACGTGGCCTGCGACTACGAGATCGGCTATATTCAGTTCCTCAAGGGCAACTACCACGCGGCGCTCGAGCTGCTGCGCACGCCACTGCTGCGCTACCCCGACGACTGGGAAGTCTACAATACGATCGGCAGCTGCCACCTGCGGCTTGGCGCCTACGACGCCGCGCTCGAAGCATTCGGCCAGGCGCTGCGCTTCGCTACGCGGCCATATGCCCAGGCGCAGGTGATCGAGTCGATCCGCGCGATCGATCGCTACCGCGAGCTGGGCGCCATCCGCTGCGCCAAGGATCGCATGTACGCCGAGAGCGGCGTGGTGTACCTTGGCTCGGCCCAGGACGACGGGATCGCGATCGAGGAGTTCCAGCACTACCATTTTACCTACCCCGACATCGGCGCGACGATGCGGCGCTTTCTGGCGGTGTACGCCGAGCTGGAGTGGGCGTTTAGCTCGGTAGTTGCGCTCGACCGGCAGTCGGCGCCGCTGGCCGATGCGCTGGCCGAGCTGATTGGCGCGCCGAGCGTGCCGGCCGACGCCGTGCGCGCCAGCGACCTGCCGCTGTTCGTGCTGGCGGTCGGGCACGAGGCCGAGCTGCTGAAGCTGGCGATCGAGCGTGCTCCCACGCCGGCGATCACCTTCTGCCTGGGGCTGAACTGGCTGCGCCACAGCCCGGTGCTGCCCGACATCACCGGAGTGGTGGCGCGCGGCGGGTGCAGCGTGCCGTGGGAGCCGGAGATCAGGCGCCTGCGCGCCGACGGCGCCGCGCCCAGCCAGATCGTAGCCTGCCAGCGGCTCGCCGCGGCGCGCATCCTGGTGGCTACGCGCGAGATCGCGCCCGACTATGCGCTCGCACACCAGGCACAGTACTACCAGCGCCACAGCAACCTGCGCTTTGTCTCGATCCTCGAGCAGCACCCGGCAGCGCTGGCCTAGCGCCAATACTTTCACAGCAGAGCGATTGAGCGGAGAGCGGAGAGCAATCGGTCATCCTGATGGGCTCCGGAGTCACCCCGCAGCATCACTCTCTGCGATCTGCTATAGCGCTTATGCCGAACAACGCAACTGCGTTTGTTCTCGCTTTTCATACGCTGTTCGCTTGATCACGTATAGATCGTGTTGCACTACGTGGCTTCGCCACGTAGTGCAACACAATAAGAAATTTGGGGGCGGCTTCGCCGCCCCCAAACCCCCACCCAAAGTGTAGGTAATGAAGCGAATTTAGTATCAAACAGCCACATAGCCGCGAAGAGGCAATGCAGCCGAGCCGGGCTAGATCAGCACGCTGTCGAGCCGGCGCTCGCTCATGAAACTGCGCACCTCCGGGCAATCGTTGATTGCCAGCACCTGGCAACCGCGCTCGTGACGCAGCACAAACTCAAATGCGCTGACCTGGCCAACCGCGCTGCGATACACCAGTCGTTCGATCACCGGGCCTTCCAATCGCCACCCCTCGGCGAGCTGCGTGTGTAACCACCGTAGCCGGTGAATATCGTATTCAATCACATACGTTTCCTTTCACTGCGTTGTGATCGGCTGACAGCGAAGTTGCTATAACCATACCACCCGATTATGAGCCGGAAATGAGGGTTATGTTAAATCTTGTGAAAGAGGGCCGCATGACTTCGCATCCTCCCATCGCGATTGATACGCCATTCGAGCCGCTGGTGCAGCGGATCGTCGCCGAGGCGACGGTTGTAGACGACCGGATTTTGAAGATCGATCACTTTCTGAACCACCGGATCGAGCCGGCGTTTATGCAGGCTATGGGCGACGCGCTGGCCGAGCGCGTGCGGCCGTTCGCGCCCACGCTGGTGCTCACCGCCGAGGCGAGCGGCATCGCGCCAGCGCTGGCGGTGGCGGTGGCGCTAGATGTGCCACTGGTGTACGCCAAAAAATATGCCCCGGTGGTCGAAACACCGGCGATCTCGCGGATCGTGCACTCGCCCACCAAGGGCGGCGAAACCAAGCTGGCGGTGTCGGGGCGCTACCTGGGCGCGGGAATGCGCGTGGTGCTGATCGACGACTTCCTGGCGAATGGCAAGACGGCGCTGGCGCTGGCCGAGATCGTCGCCGACGCCGGCGCGACGACGGTGGCGGCCGGGTTTCTGGTCGAGAAGCTGTTTCAGCACGGCCGCGAGGCGCTGGCACAGCTGGGTATTCCGATCGCGACGCTGGCGCAGGTCGAGCGGCTCGAGGGCGGCCGGGTGGTGATGCGCGAGCGCTCGCGCTGACGCCGCCGACCCACGACAGCGCGCACACGGGCCGCGACGAATGTTCGTCGCGGCCCGTGTGCGCGTACCGCAGTTGTACCGCAGTGCCGGTATGCTATGCTCGCCTCAACAGTTTTCGTTCTTCGCAAGCACGGAGCACAGCACTATGAAATCGAACACATCATCAATCCAGCACGCTCATAGCAATGGCGGCGACGACTGCCCCGAGCACGGCCCGTACGGCGACGACGACTGCCCCAAGTGCTAGCGGGCTACTGCTGAGTCGAGTTGTACTCGTCGAGCGTATCGTTCGACTTATTGGCCGCGTCGTCGAGCGCGGCCTTGGCGTCGGCCACGCTGCCATTCAAGAACTGCTCCATCGCCGCCTCGATCGCCAGGCGCGTCTGCAAAAACGTGCCAAACACCGCGCCCTGCGTCGGGAAGCTCGGCTCGGTGGCGCGCAGCTGCTCGACGGCCACGCCAAACTGCGGGTACTTCGCCAGCGTGTCTTTCATCTCCTGAACATCGTAGGCGGCCTTGCGGATCGGGTAGTAGCCCGTGTTCGACGACCACATCGCCTGCACCTCGGGGTTTGAGGTCCACTTCACGAAATCCCAGGCGCCGGCCTGCTGCTCGGGCGTGCCCTGGTCGGTGATCCACAGCGACGCGCCGCCGATGATCACGCCGCCCTTGGCGCCAGCCGGGCGCGGCAGGTAGGCAACGCCGACATCGACCTTGCCGTCGGCTTTGGTGCTGTTGATGTAGCCGCGCAGCGCGGCGATGCTGTTGAAGGTAATCGCGGCCTCGCCCTTCACAAATGCCGAGTCGCGCACCGAACCATTGGTGGTGCCGCTGTCGCGTCCAACGTTCAGGCCCACGCCTTCGTCGACCAGCTGCTTGAGGAAGCTCAGCCACTTCACCCCGGCGTCGTTGTTAAACACCACCTTGGTTGCGCGCGTCTCGCGGCCGTTGTTCGGGTCGGCGAAGAGCGCGCCCTGGGTGGCCTGCTCCTGCTCGAAGATCCAGCTGTACAGAGTGAACACGACGCCACTGCGCGTGGCCTTGCCGCTGGCGTCTTTCACCGTCAGCTTCTTGGCTGCGTCGAGCAGCTCGTCGTACGTCCAGATCTTCTTCTCGGGATCGAGCCCGGCCTCTTTGAAAGCGTTTTTGTCGTAGTACATCACCGGCGCCGAGCTGTTGAACGGCATGGAGTAGAGCTTGCCGCCGATCGTGTAGTAGCGCGCCACCGCCGGCTCAAGGTCGTCGACAAGCTTCAGGCCTTCTTTGTCGATGAAATCCTGCACCGGCAGGATGCGCTTGGTGTCGATCATGCGCTGGGTGCCGATGTCGTAGACCTGCACGACGCTCGGCAGGTCGCCGCCGGCCAGGCTGGTGTTGAACTTGGTGATGGTGGCGTCGTAGTCGGGCTGCTGGATGGCCTCGACGTAGTACTTGCTCTGCGAGGCATTGTACTGGTTCACCAGCGTACGCACGACATTGCCGTTCGCGCCGGTGAGGCCATACCAGAAGGTGATCTTGGTCGATCCGGCCGGCTGGGCAATCGCCGGCACCGGCGTGATCGTCGGCGCGGGCGGCTTGGTGGCAGCCGGGGCGGTGGCGTTCGCGCTGGCGGCAGTAGGCGCCTCGGGCGCGGCGGTGGCATTCGCGCTGGCGGCAGT
>CALLYN010000135.1 GCA_937858455.1 uncultured Kouleothrix sp. | reverse complement strand
GAAAAAGTGGATACTTGGAGGGACTTCGTCCCTCCAAACCACCCTTTTCAAACAGGCTCTTAGGGCTTACTTGGCGCCCTCAGCCTTCGGCAGAGAGGAAGCCGAAGCACGCAAGTGCGTAACTCCTAAATCTATAAGCGATCAAGCGAAGAGCGTATGAGCGTAGAAAATGGTGTGTTATACTGGCTGACAGCAGCAGTGCAGATATTACGCAGATCGTCAAAAAACCCAACGGCATAAGGAGACAACTGTGAGCGACTACAAACCTAGCCCGCGCGCCTGGGTGGCGGAACAGGTGGAGCGCTACGAGAGCAGCGGCGGCACCGAAGCGCTGACCCTGCGCGATACCGGCCTGCCGGTGATTATTGTGACCAATCGAGGCTGGAAGACCGGGGCCATCCGCAAAACGCCGCTGATGCGGGTGACTGACGGGCGCAGCTATATTCTGGTGGCCTCGCAGGGCGGCGCACCCACGCACCCCTTGTGGTACCACAATCTGAAGGCTGACCCCAATGTTGAAATTCGCGACAAGACCGAAGTCTACGCGATGCGGGTTCGCGAGGTCAGCGATCCGGATGAGCGACAGCGCCTGTGGGCGCTCGCAGTGGCAGCCTACCCGCCGTACCAGGAGTACCAGGCCAAAACCGACCGCATCATCCCGGTTTTGGTGGCCGAGCCTGTGGAAGAATAGACTTTACCTGGGCCGAGACACTGTAAGCCAGGTGCATACCTTCAGCCTCGCACGCCCTACGGCCGGCCGATCAGCCGGGCGATTGCCGCGAGCAGCGCCGGCATTGGCGCAGGCTTGGCCAGGTACTCGTCGGCGCCGGCCGCCAGGCAGCGCTCGCGGTCGCCCGGCATTGCCAGCGCCGTCAGCGCGATGATCGGAATCGCGCTGAAGTTTGTGTCGGCGCGGATATGCCGGATCAGGTCGATCCCGCTCATGCCCGGCAGCTGGATGTCCATCACGATCAGCGCCGGCGGCAGCCTGTGCAGCGCCGCAAGCGCCTCGGCGGCATCTGCGGCCACATTCAGCGCGAAGCCGTAACTCGGCAGCGCGTCGGCCAGCATATCGGCGCTGCTGGCGCGATCCTCCACTAGCAGAATCAGCGGCGGCAGCTGCGCTGCGATCGCAGGCCCCAATGTGGCCGGCGCGGCCACGGTCGGCGCCGGCAAGCGCGCTGCAGCCTCTGGCGCCCACGGCAGCGTCACGCTGAAGCGGCTGCCCTTGCCCGGCGTACTCTCCACCGCCACGCTGCCGCCGTGGGCCTCGGCCAGCCGACGCACCAGCGCCAGCCCCAGCCCCGCGCCCTCGTACATACGGTTCAGCCGCCCGTCGAGCTGCATGAACGGCTGAAAAAGCTTCGGCAGATCGTTGGCGGCAATGCCGATGCCAGTATCGGCGACGCTGAATGTCGCGCACTGGCGGGCCGCGTCGCCGCGCAGCTCCAGCACGATCGCGCCGCCGGCCGGCGTGAACTTCACAGCGTTCGAGAGCAGGTTCACCAGGAGCTGCTGCACGCGCCTGGGGTCGGCATCGATCGTCGCGACGGCATCGTCGAGCGCGGTGCTGATAGCGATCTGCTTATGCTGGGCTGCGGCGGCGACCGCCTGGACGCTCGCCAGGCAGAGCGGCCGCACGGCGCTGAGCGCGCGGCTCAGGCCGGCGACGCCGGCCTCGAAGTTGCTGTAATCGAGAATGTCGTTGATCAGCGCCAGCAAATGCTGCCCACTCTGCTCGACGCGCTCGAGCGCAGCCTGCTGGTTCACGCGCAGCGGCCCGTAGATACCCTCGCGCAGCATCTGCGCGTAGCCGAGCACCGCCGCCAGCGGCGTGCGCAGCTCGTGGCTCATGGTCGCCATGAACTCATTCTTGAGCTGGAGCACGCGCGTGTGCTCGGCCACCAGCGCCGCCTCGGCGCGCGCGCGCGCCGCCAGCTCTTGCTGCAGCGAGGCAACCAGCCGCGCGTTATCGAGCGCGATCGCCAGCATGTTGCCGATCTCCTGCGCGATGGCGGCGTGCTCGTGGGTGAAGTCGCATGGGCTGCTGGCGAACAGGTTGAAGCCGCCGATCAGCTGGCCCTTGACCCACAGCGGCGTATGGATGCAGGCGCGTATTCCGGCCGCGCCGAGCGCCTGGAGGATCGGGCGATCGCCGGGGGTGGCGCGATAGTCGTTATTGATCACCAGCTGCTCGGGGCGCCGGTCGATGGCCAGCGAGAAGTCGCGCGCGAGCCAGGTGTGCGGTTCGAGCGGCTGGATGGGCTGGCCGTCGGCGGCCAGCACCTGCGACATCGTGCCGTCGGAGCTGTATATCAGCACGTGGGCGGCCTGGTAGGGCACCAGCGCGCGCGTGCGCGTCACCGCCACGCGCGCGATTGCGTCGGGAGTTTTCTGCTCGAGGATGGCCTGGTCGATCGTGTGCAGCGCGGCCAGGCGCTCGAGCGATCGGCTGAGCGCCTGGTCGGCCTCGTAGTGCGCCGTGACATCGCGAAAGTTCACGATCACGCTGGCGATGGCCGGGTTCTCGAGCTGGTTGATCGCGTTGCGCTCGATCCAGCGCCAGCTGCCATTGAGGTGGCGCGTGCGCGAGACAATCTGGCCGGTGGCGCCGGGCGTAGTGAATACCGACTGCATCATGGCGCTGAGCGCCGGCCAATCGTCGGGGTGGATGAGCGACCGCACCTCGCGCGTGGTGAAATCGCCGATGGTATAGCCGAGCATGGCGGTGAGAGCCGGGCTGATATAGCTGACGCGCCGGTCGAAGCCGCGCAGCAGCACGCCCTCGCTGCCGTTCTCGATCATTGCGCGGAAGCGGTCTTCGCTGCTGCGCAGGCGATCCTCGGCGCGCCTACGCTCGGAGATATCGCGATTTTCGAGCTCGGCGACGCGCTGGCGCAGGCGTTGGCACTCGGCCTGCAGATCTTCGGGGAGCGTGGTTGGTTCCATCGCTTCCTCGCTTGGGGTGTCGCAGGAGTCATGAGCCGAACAGCACGGAGTCCGTAATCTATTCTAAGGGCGCGCAGCGGGTTGGCAAGAAGCGGCCGGTTCATTTAGGGGAAAGATTTGAAAACCTGCCCGCGATAGCCGGCATGGGGCGGGGCGATTGGGGTGACGTTGACGCCGCGCTAGCGCTTGGTGGTGGCCCCAAACGCATGGTGCATGCTATGGTACAATAGCGCCGCGCTATCACACAACATCGTAGATCGCCATCGACTGCGGAGCGAGGGAGGCTGCTGCATGCCAGGGCTTGAGAAGGTGGCACTGTTTACCAACGAATACCCGCCGAATGTGTATGGCGGCGCGGGCGTCCATGTCGAATACCTCAGCCGCGAGCTGGCGCAGCTGGTGCCGGTCGAGGTGCGCTGCTTCGGCGACCAGGACGTGAGCGGCGAGCGGCTGCGCGTGCGCGGCTACGGCGCGTGGCCCGAGGCCAAGCAGAACACCGACGCGCGCTTTGGCGGCGCGCTCGACGCCTTCGAGCGCAGCCTGCGCATGGCCAAAGACACGCTCGACGCCAGCGTGGTGCACTGCCATACCTGGTACACCGACATGGCCGGCTTCCTGGCGAAAAAGCTCTGGGGCGTGCCGCTGGTGCTCACGATCCACTCGCTCGAGCCACTGCGCCCGTGGAAGGTCGAGCAGCTTGGCAATGCCTACCACCTGAGCTCGTGGATGGAGCGCGCCAGCATCGAAGACGCCGACGCGATTGTGGCGGTGTCGCAGGAGACGCGCAACGACGTGTTGCGGCTGTTCAACGTCGACGCCGCCAAGGTGCACGTGATCCACAACGGCATCGACCTGCAGCAGTACCGCGCCACCCAGGCCAGCGACGCGCTGACCCGGCGCGGCGTCGACCCGAGCAAGCCATTTGTGCTGTTTGTCGGCCGGATCACACGCCAGAAGGGCATCATTCACCTGGTAAACGCCATCCCCGAGATCGACCCGTCGCTGCAGGTGGTGCTGTGCGCCGGCGCGCCCGACACCAAAGAGATCGGCCAGGAGATGGCCGAGCGCGTGGCCGAGGTGAGCGCCAGGCGCGGCGGCGTGATCTGGATCCAGGAAATGCTGCCGCGCGCCGACGTGATCCAGTTCTACGCCCAGGCCAGCGTGTTCTGCTGCCCGTCGGTGTACGAGCCGTTCGGCATCATCAACCTCGAGGCTATGGCCTGCGAGACGGCGGTGGTGGCCTCGGCGGTCGGCGGCATCCCCGAGGTGGTGGTGCCGGGCGAGACGGGCGAGCTGGTGCCGCTGGAGCTGAAGCCCGGCACGTTCGACCCGGCCGACCCGGCGCGGTTCGCGGGCGACCTGGCCGCCGCGATCAACAAGGTGGCGCTCGACCCGGCGCTCATGGCGCGCTACGGCGCGGCCGGCCGCCGCCGCGTCGAAGAGCACTTCAGCTGGACGGCGATCGCCCAGCGGACGCTTGAGATGTACCGGTCGTTGGTATAAGGAACCCTCACCCTCTGCCCCCGCTCCTGGCACCGGGGGATCAAACGCGCGTGCATGCGCTTTCGGCTTTGCCGAGACCGCTCGCACGCCAAAACACACCCCCGCCTTGCATAGCGGCGGGGCAGGGGGCGGGGTGATGCAGCAGCGAGAAGCCCATGATTGAAGAGCAGACACTAACGGCCGAGCTGATCGCCCCCGGCGCGCCTAATCTGGACGAAGGGCGCAGCCGCGTGGTGATCGAGGGCGTGACGCCGGCGATCGACGGCGGGCGCTTCGCGATCAAGCGCGTGGCCGGCGAGGCGGTCGAAGTCGAGGCCGATATCTTCACCGACAGCCACGACGCGCTCTCGGCGGTGCTGTGCTACCGCGCCGACGGCGACGCCGAGTGGGCCGAGGCGCCGATGGAGCCGCTGGTGAACGACCGCTGGCGCGGCGAGTTTGTGGCCGCGCGCGTCGGACGCGCCAGCTACAGCGTGCTCGCCTGGGTCGACCACTTCAAGTCGTGGGCGCGCGATATGGCCAAGCGCATCGCCGCCGACTCGGTGACGCAGGTCGATCTCAAAATTTCCGAATGGTTCAGTCAGGGGGAAACGGTTTGGAGCCATAATGCCTCCGGGCTTGATCCAAATCTGGGAAATCCCAGTTCCAAATTGAAATTTAAAGATACTGGCACCAACGTGACCGAGATCACCGGGCGGGTGCAGTTGAAGAACAAGATCTATTTCCGCGGCGCCTTCGGCTACGGGGCCATCGGCGGTGGACGTCTGACGGACGACGATTTTTTAAGCGCGCAAGGCGCTGCATCACAAGGGGCGACCGTGAGCGGCGAACACCGGTTTTCGCGAACCTACAGCGACATCGGCGGCGACAATCTCTGGTATCTCAACGGTGATCTTGGCGTGACGGCGCATACCTTCCAGGAAAAACGAGGAAGCATGGGGGTCTTTGCAGGGCTGCAATATTGGCGTGAACGGCATGTAGCCACGGGGCTTGCTCAGGCGGAATGCACGACGCCTTCGGCTCCGACTCCAGCGTTCAAGTGCTCTCCTGCCGGCACGGTCGGGTTTCGCAATCAGTCCGTGATTACGAATACGACGACATGGTTTTCTGGACGGGTCGGTGGAGAGCTTGAATATAGGCTCGATCCGCGCGTGAGCGTTGAGGCGAGGGTAGCGCTGCTACTGTCCTATTTGAATAATGAGGATGTGCATCACCTTCGGACGGATCTTGCGCAAGATCCGAGTTTCCGAATGACCGGCCTCGGGATCGGCACCACCTCAGATTTTAATCTACGGGTCAAAATCTGGGATCGGCTGTACCTCACGGGAGGATACCGCGTGTGGTGGAATCGCGTACTCGTCAGCGATCAGTGGAAATTGTACGGGGCAGATGGATCTACGGCGTCCGCACCGTTGACTCAGTTCCAAACGCTTCGCCATGGCCCGACGGTCGGCCTGACCTATTCGTTCTAGCCAGCAGCTGTCCTTCCCCTATTCGCAGGGGCCTGGCTAACTGGACTTCGTTCATCACTCGTAGGTCATCATTTCGCAATGATGGCAGTAGGGATGGAACGGCTTTTTCGTTTGCGAGAGCCGTTTCACGCTTCATGAGCGACATCAGCTGGAACAGCGACTAGCGTGATCGGGAGGGGCCGGTCTCTTCTTCGTATTCCATGAAGAGCCGTTTCGCTTCCGGGTGCAAAAGATGGGGCTGGCCGTACGGAATGCCGGCGGTTCGAAACAGCGGCGTGAGTTTTTCGTTCGGATGCAGGTAGCCGGCCCGCAGCGGAACCGATCGCTTGGTGTGGCGAATCAGCGAGCATGGGGTCGGGCGTATCGCGGTCAACCAGTCTGCAATATCCTGTGGATTGCCGATAGAGGCCGATAGAAGCAGGAGACGAGCCTGCGAGGGACAAAAAATCAGCGTTTCTTCCCACACGACTCCGCGCTCCGGATCAGCCAGGTACTGTGACTCATCCATAATCACCAGACCCAGCGTGTCCAGGCGCACATCGATCTCGCCTCCGGCGGCGTCATAGAGCAGATTGCGCAAGATCTCCGTCGTCATAATCAACAGTGGTGCTTGGCTATGCTCGCGGCGGTCGCCGGTGAGGATGCCTACCTGGCCAGGGCCGAACACGCGTGAGAACTCGGTAAATTTCGTATTGGAAAGCGCCTTGAGGGGGGAGGTGTAGATGACGGTCCGATTCTCGCGCATCGCGCGAGCGGTCGCTTCGATCGCCACATAGGTCTTGCCGCTCCCGGTCGGCACGCTGACGACCACATCCGTCTCCGCCAGTTTCGCCAGCGCCTCCACTTGCCAGGCATCGGGAACAAACGGTTGGGGGGGCGGTACGCCGATCCCCGACAGCCATTCATGCAGCGAGACAGGCGGTTCATGATGGCCATGGTCATCATGCCTATGCGGTCTGGGGGTGGCAGGGACGGCTTGGCGAGATCGTGCTTGAGCTGGTCGTGTTTTTTCGAGCGGCGCTGGTTGTGGCCGTTGAGCCCGTTCGTCGATCAAGGTTTGCAGGTCGGACTCCAAACCTGGGCGATTTTCGGCGGACGCTTGAAGGAGCAAGTCGACCAGCTTGCGTTTTCCGGAGCGGAAATGCCGGCTGATCCGTCCCCGCGCCA
>CALLYN010000134.1 GCA_937858455.1 uncultured Kouleothrix sp. | reverse complement strand
TACAGAAGCGGCTGGCGCTGCTGAAGCTGCTGCCGGAGGTACAGCAGCTCATTCGCAAGAAGCAGCTGCCGCTGGGCCATGCCGAGTGCATGGCTGAGCTGAACGGCTGGAGTCAAAGCCAGGCCGTCAAGGCGCTGGGCAACGCCGGCCGCATCCCCAACATCGCCGATTTTCGCCAGATGTGCGGTGAGCTGCTGGCCGCCGAACAGCAAACCGCGATGTTCGATCTTGACCTGTGGACGGAGGCGATCGCCACCGGCGCAAAGCGGCGCCGGAACACCGGGCTGGCGCGCCATCCGAGCATGCCGCGGCTGGTGGCGAACAAGAACACCGGCCAGAGCATGCTGGCCTATATCGAGCAGCTGCGCGCGGCAGGACTCGAATCCGAGGCGCTGGTGGCGTCGCACATCCTTGACGAGCTGATCGCGGGCAACCTCACGACGCTGTAGCCCGGCAGCAAGCGGCCGGTGGCATCCCCCACCGGCCGCAATAAATCCCACCAAAGCTGCGAAAAGATACCGCCACAGATGGGTTTTATCATAGACTCTGCATCGTGTTTATGCTATTATATTCTTGTCGCGAGAGACGCGACGCCGCACCAGCAAGCGGCCAGTCGTACAAGGAGAGACATCGATGGAACACACGACGCATCCGCCCACGGTCGAGCAGCGCCTGCGCGAGCTGCCGATCGGCCGCACCACCGCCCTGCTTGGCCAGCTCGTCACCCGGCTGGCAGCCGACGAGTACCGGATCGGCAAGATCTTCACCACCCTGGCCGGCGCGGTCAGGCTGCTGGAAGACCTCGACCAGATCGAGCTGGCGGCGTAATCGGATCGGCGGCCGGGCGGGCCACCACCCGCCCGGCGACTCACTTCATGAAAACCTTCATCGCTCAAGAAAGGCACTCCCATGCAGCGCAATACTCCCCAGAACGTGAGCGACCTGCCGATCCTCCAGTGGTCGAGCGGCCACACCGAACGCCGCAGCGACGTGCGCTTCGCCGGCTTCGTCGGCTTCCACGTCGAGCAAGGCAAGGTCGCTGCCTTCGACGCGGCGGCGGCCGCCGCCGGCGCCGAGCAGATCGAGATCCGCCACCCGCGCGGCGGGGGCAAGTACGAGCACAAACAGCACTGGTGGCTTGGCGAGCGCCTCGTGTTCCACCCGATCACCGCCGGCCCGCCGGCGACGACGATCAGCGGCTGCATTGCGCTGGCCCAGCAGACCGGCGCCGCCGGCATCGGCCTGGCCTGGCCCAGCGGCGAGAAGAGCCGCATGGCCGTGCGTGGCCTGGTCGTGCTCGAGCGCACGCCGCTGCTCGTCCAGCTGAGCGTGCGCTCGACGATGACCGGCGCGCTGCTCGCGGCGCTGCTCGACCACTACCGCGCGTGCGCGGCCGCCGACGCGCTGATCGACCGCGCGCGCCACGCCGATCCGGTGATGTTCCACGAGCTGGGCCTGCCGCTGATCGCCGGCGCGGAGCAAAGCGCCGGCGGCGCGGCGACCGCCCAGGTCGTGCCGCTCATCAGCGGCCACCCGCACCCGATCGACCGCGACTACGTGCGCGCGGCCTGGGCGCGCGAGCCGCTGCCCGGCCTGGCCGCCGAGGCCTGGCCCGAGATCGCGATGTGGGCAGCCGGCTATCGCAGCGGCGAGACCAACGGCGATAGCCACCTGTAGACAGCGACGCGGCGCATACCCGAAAATTGGCTAATCGGATTACGGAATGGTAGTACCTTAACAACAAATTGACATTTACGTATACTTAGTATACAATGTCTACAATTAAATAAGCAGTCAAGGAGCAAGACAATTATGAAGCGAACACTCATCCAGGTCGGCCAAACACTCACGTTTGTCGCCCCGTCTGGCCGCGAAATCCCCGTTGTCGTTCAGTCGTTGGCTGCTCACGGCGCAGCGTATGCGACCGTAGCGCAGATTGCGGATATGTCGAAGACCAAGAATGTGCCAGTTGAAAGCCTTCGCACTGCCGATGGCAGCAGTGTTGCAACACAGTGGCAGCTTGACGAAAGCGCACGAAATGCTGGACTGAACGCAATACTGACAGCCAAGGATCGGTACGAGTGCCTGGAGTGCGGCGCGAAGCACAACCGCCGCACTTGCCCAGAGTGCGGCGGTCAAGATCGCATTGAGAACGTGAGGTAAGCATGCCGACTGAAATGACTCGTATTGAGCACATGTCCGACGCCGAGCGCACTGTTATTGGCCTACTGACTCCTCAAGAACGCAAGGACGCGCTTTTGGAGGCAGCACGCAGTAAACAGCGCCGCGTGAGTGCCGATCTGATGCGCGAACATTTGGATCGCATTCGCCGTGGCGAAATCGCGCCACTGACACATAGTGAAGACGGCCAGCCATACCCAACGAATGGCCGCACCGTGTATTACCAGAGTAAGAACGAGCCAATGGAGGACACTGGCCGTGTGCCCGGCCACGATGGGATGCATGTCCTGCGGAAGCAGGACGGAACACTCTTCTTCTCCGGTGGCTACCATCTCCGAGAAGAAGGCGAGGTCTGGGACGATTTTATAGACAACCTGTAGGCTGTGAATCCAATCGGTCTCACTGACGGTGCAATCCGCTTCCTCGCGGAGTACGCCCGCCCTCCTGTGGCCTGCCGGCGCCGCGGCATGCTGAAACTTCAGCAGCGTTCCCTGCTGAAGTTTCAGCACTTATGCTATTATATCTGGTATGGAGGGAATGATGCACAAGACACACATGATAGGCCTGGCCATGTACTGCCTCGGCGCCGGGCTGGCGCCTGGCGATGTTGCCGCGCGCGTGGCGCCTGGCGATCCGACGTTCGCCGATGCGCTCGCCGCGATCGTCAGCGAGCTGCAGCGGCCGCTGGGGCCGGCCTATCCGCTGGCAGAGGAGCTGCGCGATCCGGTTCGGTGTCTGCGGACGGACCTGCAGGAGCTGAGGTGGGGATAAAAAAAGGCTGCGGGCCAGCAAGCACCGCAGCCGTGTGCCAGGAGAGACATCCAGGCGCACGTGTAGTATAGCACAAGGGTGCACGATGAAGAAGCAATCGGGCCAGGAGCGCAGCTGTGGCTTCCGGCTGGACACTGGCGAGCGCTGCGGCAAGCCGACGCGCTATGCGCGCTCGGCCTACTGCATCGAGCACCACCGGCTGGTCAGCCGGCGGACCCAGCGCCGCATCGCCGAGACGCCGGGGCGCACGTGCGCGTTCGCGGAAGCGGACGGCACCCGCTGCGGCACTCCCCTCACGCCCGAGAACAGCTACCCATCGGCGCCGTACTATTGCAAAACGCACCACGCCGTCATGTCGCAGCGCGCGCGCGAGCAGCGCGACCCGGACGCGCCGCGCACCTGCGCCTTCACCGAGGACGGCGGCGAGCCCTGCGGCATCCCCCTGACGTCTGAGAACAGCTACAAGGACGCGCCATACTACTGCCGCGAGCACCAGATCGTGCTGGCCACCAGGTCGCGCGAGCGGCGCAAGGCGTCAGGAGAGCTGCCCTGAAGCGCCTGCAATAAATCCCACCAAAGCTGCGAAAAGGCACCGCCACAGATGCGATTTATCATAGACTCGCTATTCTGTTTATGCTATTATATTTTCAGACAAACACCGTTACGGAGGGCATCATGGCCAATACACTCTACACCCTGGGCTACGGCGCTCATCGATGTGCGCTACGCAGCGCGCTCAATGCACCCTGAGTGGCGCGGCGCGGCGATCCGCCAGCTCGTCGGCCCGCAGCGCTACTTCCACCTGCGCTGCCTGGGGAATATCAATTACAAAAGCGATGGCCCGATCGTGCTCGACAACCCCAACGGCGCAGTCTGGACGCTCCACTGGATCCTGGTCGAGCGGCCGGCGATCCTGCTGTGCGGCTGCCATGATCACGCCGACTGCCACCGCACTGTGGCGGCCGCGTGGCTGGCCGAGCGGCTCGGCGGCGAGCTCGTCGCCGGCGTCGAGCATCTCGGATGAGGCAGGTTTCTAGTTTTGTAATTGATGAATCATCGAATGAAGCATGTCAATGAGAAGAAACATTTTGGTTGATATTTCTAGGTTCGCGTAGCTAGTCCACCTTCCATGACTAATTGCATTGCGGTTTATATCATCCGGTTCGGTGTGGCGCTCTGGACTATGGTCGCTGTAGAGCTTATTGAGCGCTTTCAGGTTATAGTAATTTAATATGGCTTCCAATTCTTCAAATTCTATCTCGGGTTTTTCCTCCGATCCCTGAATCTGGGTGAATCTTTCCTTGAATTTGGCTAATACTCGATCGGTACGCCAGGATGTGAATTTATCGTGGGCCTCTACAAACTCGCGAATAATCCCTTCAACGTGAATAATAAGCGTCGGAGTCGTAAGTGCATACTTCTCGTTTGTGTGTGCCCAAAGGGCTTGATCAAAAATTTCTCTACGCCTTCGGAATGGCTCTACATTCCATCTATGTACAATATCATTTAATCGTTTATGGTTGTCTAGGTTTATATACTCTACAATAATTCGAGTTATATCCTCAGATGATATTTGTTCCTCCATTTCAATAATCTTATAATAAAACGATATAGGAATAGTGCCAACGATCCACCAGCCATTTTTAGATAAAACGACCGATGCTTTTGCGATTGTCGGATTGATTTTCTTCAGCGTGGCATTTGATGATTTTATACTATCTGCGAGATTTGCCGCATTGAGAGTAACAGCCCTAAAAGCGGCATTAGCCGTCGCATTGATATCCATATGGATAGAGTTAATAATGTTCGCAAATATCTTAGCAGGACCCCATTCCAGTGGCCCCAGGTCTCCAAACCCTTCGCCTAGAGTGAAGTTCATTCGTTTCTTCCTTTCTTGACATCCGCCACTACCGATGCGACAATATGCACACAAGCGCAAACGCGCAATCAAATACACGGAAGCCCGCCCCCAAGCTGATCACGCAAGGGCGGGTTTTTCGTTGGCATCATTGTAGCATAGGTGTTCGTTTTCGTGGTAATCCATTACGCACACAAACCTTTTGATTGTGTATCCACTAGGTACCACGCCGCCAATAGTTCCCACGACTATGGCGCCACGCGTGGCGATATGCTACACTGCCAGGCGTGGCGTTCACCATTGCGATCACTGGCGAACTGCGCGCCATCATCGCCGAGCTCGTATCTCGCTGGCAGTGCTCTGACATCGTCATCCCCGCGTCGAGTGACCTGATCGTCGAGCGCGTTGCCCGGGCGGCCACCACCGCCCGCGTGCATGGCGCTTCGTCGTGCCTCGTGCCCGCAGCGGCCGGCAGCTACTTCGCCGGGCTCCCGTTCCGCATCGCACTCCAGCCCCAGGCCGCCGAGCGCCTCGCATACATCGCTGACGCGCTCGGCGATCCGGCGAGCGCGCTGGCGGCCGTGCTCGTGGTGCGCCAGTTCGCCCAGGCCCTGGCGCGCGAGTCCTTCTTCTACCAGCGCTACGTCGAGGCCCTGCGCCGCCAGTGGCCACAGCTCCACGCCAAGGCGCTGGCGGCGCTCGCGGCCGACGATCTGAAGCTCAACGGCTTCCTGATCGCCGGCGTGGCCGAGCTGCTGAACCTCCTTCCGCCCGACTTTGGCGTAATCACGCACGCCGGCCTGTGGCGCCCCGATCATGTGCGCGAGGCCCAGCTGGCCAGCGTGTTCGATTGGGACGCAGTGAGCTTCGACCC
The DNA here is from genome assembly GCA_937858455.1 of uncultured Kouleothrix sp. GTDB lineage: Bacteria > Chloroflexota > Chloroflexia > Chloroflexales > Roseiflexaceae > Kouleothrix. The sequence continues at coordinate 1,225 of CALLYN010000134.1, read as the reverse complement.
GCTGGCGGCCGCGCCGGCGCGCGAGCGCACGATCGCGGGCATCATCGATCGCGAGCACTGGATTCTCGTGACGAATGAGCCGCGCGAGGATCTGGCAGACGTGCTCCGCGCCCAGGTGCAGGCCAGCCTGCGCGGCGTCACGCACTACGTCTACGCGCCCGACGGCCCGCAGCGCCTGGTCAGCCCGCACCAGCAGCTGGCGCTGCTCCCATCGGCGCAGTTCAACGATCTGCGCAGCCAGTATCTGAATGCGGCGATCCGGCCCGGCGGCGCCAAGGCCAGCCTGGCGGGCCAGTACGTGGCCGTGCTCGTGGGCGGCGTGATCATCGGCGCCTATGCCCTCAGCTTCGACCCACAGCTCTGCACCATCGCCGACGGCCAGGTCGAGCCGCCCAGCGTGTACCTGCTCTCTGACTTCGCGGTTGGCCCGACCGACGAGCCGCGCCTCTCCAAGCTCGTCGTCATGGCCGCGCTCAGCCGCGAGGCCCAGCTGCTCGCCGAGCGCCGCCTGGCGCAGCGCTGGCGCAGCGTGGTGACCACCGCGTTCGCAAAGCACCCGGTCAGCATGAAGTACCGGGGCCTGCTCAACCTGATCGGCCGCGCCCAGGTCGAAAGCGCCGATTTCGAGGGCGGCACGGGCTACAAACTGACCTATGGCGGGCCGCTCGGCCGCCACACCCTGGCCGAATCACTCGCGCTCTGGACGTTGCATCACCAGCGCCACTAGGAGGCAGCATGCTCGCACCCTACATCACCACGCCGCAGCCACAGCGCCCGCTTGAGCCGCTCGCGCTCGCGCTCGTCGGGAGACGCAGCGCGCAGACCGTCATCATCAGCGGCCAGGAGTTTTCACTGCTGGAGCTGTATCAGCAGCTCGAGCATGCCGACGATCGCGGCCGGCGCTACCAGATCGATATGCGGCTACGCATGCACAGCGCGCTGATCTACCGCGCGTGCTCCGGCCAGGCCCAGCTCACGCCGCCCCCAAGCGGCCTCTATTTGCCCGGCATCGCCTACCGGGCGCTGCTGCCAAGCGAATCATAGGAGGCTCCCATTGACGATCCGCAAACTGTTCGACCTGCACTGGCAAACGCACTGGCAAAACCTTGACGATCGCGAGAAGCGCGAGCGGGCCGAGGCGGCACTGACCGGCGCGCTGCGTCAGCTGGGCGTGCTCACCAACGACCGCTGGCGCGAGATCAGCGCCGCGCGCAGCGCGTTCAAC
>CALLYN010000133.1 GCA_937858455.1 uncultured Kouleothrix sp. | reverse complement strand
CTTCGCCGACTACGGCTGGCGCATTCCGTTCCTGCTGTCGATCCTCTTGGTGGGCATCTCGGTGTACATCCGCTCGAAGATGAAAGAGTCGCCGCTGTTCACCAAGCTCAAGAGCGAGGGCAAGACGTCGACCGCGCCGATCAAGGACAGCTTCGGCAAGGCGCGCAACTGGCGCACGTTCTTCATCGTGCTGCTGGGCGCGGCCGCCGGCCAGGCGGTGGTGTGGTACACCGGCCAGTTCTATGTGAACACCTGGATGAAGAGCGCGCTCAAGCTCAACGCCACCACCGCCGATACGATCGTGGCGATCGCGCTGCTGATGGGTATGCCATTCTTCGTGGTGTTCGGCGCGCTCTCGGATCGCTTCGGCCGCAAGAAGATCATGATGGCCGGCAACCTGCTGGCGGCGATCGGCTTCTACCCGATCTTCCAGGGCATCAAGGCTGCCGCCGGCGCGATCACGCCCGAGGTGAAAGACGCCGCCGGCAAGGTGGTGACGCCGGCCGTGGCCGCGAACCCCGACACCGTGACGATCACGCTGCTGATCTTCCTGATGCTGCTGTTCGTGACGATGGTGTACGGCCCGATCGCGGCGTTCCTGGTCGAGTCGTTCCCGGCCAAGATCCGCTACACCTCGGTGTCGCTGCCGTACCACTTCGGCAACGGCTACTTCGGCGGCTGGCTGCCGTTCATCGCCACCGCGCTGGTGGCCAGCACCGGCAATATCTACGCCGGCCTGTGGTTCCCGATCGGCGTGGCGATTATGACCTTCGTGGTCGGTATGATCTTCCTGAAGGAGACCAACCACGTCTCGATCCACGACGAGACCGAGGAGTCGTACCCGTCGCCGGCCTAGCGATACGCTGAGCGGCACAAACAGCCGGCGGCTGGCCAATGGCCAGCCGCCGGCTTGTATGTTGGCGAGCGTGCGGCGCTATGGGCGCGCTCGGCCGCGCAGGTAGCGCAGCCCAAACGTCAGCGCCAGCGCCAGCACCAGCGCGACCAGCCAGGGCACCGGCGTGCGGGTCAGCATCGACACGCCGTAGAATACCCCGAGCAGCACGGTGAAGATCATGGCAAACGCCAGGATCAGCCCCTCCCAATTCGGCCCCTGTGATGGCATGGTTGGTTCCTTTTGCTTCCCGCCCGATGCGGCCCAGTATACCACGCGCCCAGCTCGCGCGGGCTTGCGCCCCAAGCGCCGAAAGCGAGGTTGGTGGTATCCGAAAAGCCGGCGGCGCATGCCTCGTGGCGCGCTCGGCAGAACCGTGCCACAGCCAAACAGCCAAAGCAATGCTTGCCCACGGCAATCCATAATGCTATACTTACCCGTGCCCAACACCTATCGCGCCGATCAGCGAAGCCACTACAACGTCAAGGAAGGTATCATGGCCGTTGCGTCCGAGCTGGCTCCGCCGCCCGAGCTGCTGAGCCCATACCACGATCGCACCCGCTATATCAACCGCGAGCTTAGCTGGCTCGAGTTCAACCGCCGTGTGCTTCTGGAAGCGCTCGATGAACGCCACCCGCTGTTCGAGCGCGTGAAGTTCCTCTCGATCTTCAGCACCAACCTCGACGAATTCTTCATGATCCGCGTGGCCGGCATCAAGCAGCAGGTCGCCGCCGGCGTCGCCGGCCGCTCGCCCGACGGCAGCACCCCCGCCGAGCAGCTCGCCGCCATCCGCCGCGCCGTCCTGGCGCTGGCCGATCAGCATCGCGCCTGCTGGCTCAACGACATCCAGCCGCGCCTGCGCGCCCAGGGCATCCACGTGCTCGATTACGACGAGCTGAACGCGCGCCAGCGCGCCTACTGCAAAGATTATTTCGAGCGCGAAGTGTTTCCGGTGCTCACGCCGCTGGCGTTCGACCCCAGCCATCCCTTCCCGCAGATCTCGAACCTGAGCATCAACCTGGCGGTGGTGATCAACGACCCCGAGGA